>JAZNKN010000041.1:0-3024 GCA_045578625.1 Acutalibacteraceae bacterium
CCCTCCTTCTCCGCCAATAACAAAAGCACCCCAACTAGGGTGCTTTTGTTATTCGTACAAAGTAGGCTCGAACCCGAGCGCCGGGAACCGGCGGGGGCGTCGCCTGCGAGCGCGTCCAGTGGACGATAGGATTCAGTTGGATTGATGGGAGAACGTCATCGTATGGATTATAACTATCATTGTCATACCGCTTTGTGCGGTCACGCAGCGAACACGATGGAGGAATACCTGCTGTCGGCTATGGAAGGCGGCATCAAGTATTTTGGATTTTCGGATCACATACCGTTTCGGTTTCCGGACGGATTCGAAAGCAACCACCGCGTTCCCACCGAAAAAGCCCCGGAATACATTGCCGAGGCACGGCGATTGCGTGAAAAGTATAAAAACAAGATCGAACTGAGCATCGGTTTTGAGATGGAATACTACTTTGACTACTTTGAGGAGATGCTTCGGTATGCCAAAGACCTCGGTGCGGAATACCTGATCCTCGGTCAGCATTTTCTGTACAACGAGCACCCGAACGGTTTTCATTGCAACCGCAGCAGCGACAAGGTCGAGGATCTGGAAAACTACGTTTCTTTGGTCATTTCCGGCATGAAAAGCGGCGTATTTTCTTACGTAGCACATCCGGATATGCTCCGATTTGACGGCGATCCCGAAGCGTATGCAAGGGAAATGCGCAAGATCTGTGTCGCATCCCGCGAACGGGATATTCCTTTGGAGATCAATTTCCTCGGCATTCGCGGAAACCGCAATTACCCCAACCGGGAGTTTTGGAAACTGGCAGGGGAAGAGGGCGCACCCGTAACATTCGGTTTCGATGCCCACGACGCGGCATCGGCCTGTGACAGGGATTCTCTTGTTAAGGCACAACGATTGGTGAACACCTACGCACTGAACTATATCGGAAAACCGAAGCTCATACATATCTGAATTAAAAAAACGGTATACCGCGGTATGCCGTTTTTTCTATGGTTGTATAAATGGGTGCTGTTTGTCAAACCTTACAGCAGTTCGAATTGGTTTTTGCGACTGGTAAGCACGCCCTCGCTGCGCAGCTTGCTGATCTCTGCCGATAAGCCGCTGCGGTCGACCTCCAGATAGTCCGCAAGCTCCTGACGGTCAAACGGAATGGTAAAGGTGCTGCTGCCGGCCTTTTTCGCCTGGAACATCAGGTAGGTCATCAGTTTTTCACGGGTAGTACGCTTTGAGGTGATCTCGATCTTCTGGTGGAACAGGATGGTTTTCGTAGCGAGATCCTGCATCAGGTTGAAAATCAGTTGCCGGTGAAAATCGCAGTTGTTGGAGCAGGTGTGGAGGATGTGATCGCAATCGATCAGCATGACCTCGCACGGCTCGTTGGCGACGACCGTGACCGGAATGGATGGGATCTCCGCGCAGGCAAATGCCTCGGCGAACACCTCGGACGGTTCAAGAACGCTCAAAATACTGCGGTTACCGTAATAATCCACCTGCATGATCTGTGCCGAACCGGATAGCACGATACCGATATACTTTGTCGGCGTCCCTTCAGCAAGAATGGTATATTTTTTGTCGAAGCTTTCCACCTTGGCGCCCAGGCAACCGAGCATCCGTAACAGATCATCGTCCTCAATGTGGGAAAAGAGGGGGCAGTTGCGTAAAACATCAAAATATTTTTTCATATTTTTCTCCATTTGTTGAAATTTCAACATACTTACCGATCGAATTATACTATACTAATGCCAGAAAAGCAAGGAGGAACGGCTATGAAAATCGCTTTTTTTGACGCGAAACCATACGATAAGCCATCGTTTGATAAATACGGTGGGCAGTACGGCGTCACTTTCAAATATTTTGAGACTAAGCTCAACGAGGATACAGTGGATCTGGCACAGGGCTACGACGGTGTCTGCGCCTTTGTGAACGATACGGTCAACGCGGCTGTGATCGACCGCTTGACGGAGTTGGGGGTTCAGGTGTTGGCGCTGCGCTGCGCCGGCTTCAACAACGTGGATATGAAGCACGCGTTCGGCAAACTGCACGTACTGCGTGTACCGGCGTACTCGCCGTATGCGGTCGCTGAGCATACGATGGCACTGTTGTTGACCTCCATCCGCCGCATTCACAAGGCGTATATCCGTTCCCGCGACTATAACTTTAGTCTGACGGGGCTGACAGGCTTCGATCTGCACGGTAAAACGGTGGGTGTCATCGGTACAGGCCGTATCGGCCGTGTGTTCATCGACATTTGCCGCGGCTTCGGTATGAAGGTGCTGGCATACGATAAATTCCCCGCCGAAGGCCTCGATAACAGCGATACGGTGCGTTACGTGACGCTTGACGAGTTGTTTGCCGCCAGTGACATCATCTCGCTGCATTGCCCGCTGACGGCGGATACGCACCACATCATTGACAACAAGGCACTGGAGCAGTGCAAGCGCGGCGTGGTGATCCTGAACACGTCTCGCGGCGCGCTGGTCGATGCGGAAGCGCTGCTGGCCGGTATCAAATCCCGCAAGGTCGGCGCGGCGTGCCTGGACGTGTACGAGGAAGAAGCCGATGTGTTCTTTGAGGATAATTCGGGACACATCATGGAGGATGACACACTGGCGCGGCTGATCTCGATGCCCAACGTGATCGTCACCTCGCATCAGGCGTTCCTGACGGAGGAGGCACTGGAAAACATCGCGGAGACCACGGTGACCAATCTTGTCGGTTTTTTTGAGACGCAGCAATGCCCCAACGAGCTTTGCTACCGCTGCGGCAATACCGAGGATTGTAAACACGGGACGTGCTTTTAACAGCAAAACGGAGGTTTATTATGTTACGGAAAATTATTAAGATCGATGAAAGTAAATGCAACGGCTGCGGCGCCTGTGCCAAAGCTTGCCATGAGGGCGCGATTCAAATGGTAAACGGCGTTGCCAAGCTGACCCGCGAGGACTACTGCGACGGTCTGGGAGACTGCTTACCGGCCTGCCCTACCAATGCCATCAGCTTTGAGATCCGTGAGGCCCCTGCCTATGACGAAGCTGCCGTGCT
>JAZNKN010000042.1:0-2945 GCA_045578625.1 Acutalibacteraceae bacterium
GTTTACGATGCTTTGGACATCATCCGTGAAAAGACCGGTAAAGAGCCCCTGGAGGTCTTCGAGGAGAGCATGGAACACATCATGCCCCTGCTGGAGGTCAAAGCCCGCCGCGTCGGTGGGGCTACCTATCAGGTTCCGATCGAAGTGCGCCCCGACCGTCGTCAGACGCTGGGCCTGCGCTGGCTCACGAACTACTCGCGCGCCCGTTCCGAGCGCACGATGAAGGAGCGTCTCGCCGGAGAAATCCTCGACGCCCTGAACGGTAACGGCGGCGCCGCGAAGAAGCGCGACGACACCCACAAGATGGCCGAAGCCAACAAGGCTTTCGCTCATTTCCGCTGGTAAGCTGTTTACTGTATCTTGGAAGAAGGAGGATAAACTATGGCTAGAGATGTATCTCTGGAAAAAACCAGAAATATCGGTATTATGGCGCACATCGACGCGGGTAAGACCACGACGACCGAGCGTATCCTGTATTATACCGGTGTTAACTACAAGATCGGTGAGACCCACGACGGCGGCGCTACCATGGACTGGATGGCGCAGGAGCAGGAGCGCGGTATCACCATCACCTCCGCTGCCACCACCTGCTACTGGGACAAGCAGGGCGCCGCTGACAAGCACCGCATCAACATCATCGACACCCCCGGCCACGTGGACTTCACCGTTGAGGTGCAGCGTTCCCTGCGTGTTCTGGACGGTTCCGTGACGGTTCTGTGTGCTAAGGGCGGCGTTGAGCCCCAGTCCGAGACGGTGTGGCGTCAGGCGGACGAATATCAGATGCCCCGTATGGCCTACGTCAACAAGATGGACATAATGGGTGCCGACTTCTATCGCGTTGTGCAGATGATGCGCGACCGTCTGAAGTGTAACGCTGTGCCGATCCAGCTCCCCATCGGTTCCGAAAACCTGTTCAAGGGTATCGTTGACCTGGTGGAGATGAAGGCCGACGTCTACTATGACGACATGGGTAAGGATATGCGCGTGGAGGAGATCCCCGCAGATATGGCTGAGATCGCTGCCGAGTACCGCGAAAAGCTGCTCGAGGCTGTCGCGGAGCAGGATGACGAGCTGATGGAGAAATACTTCAGCGGCGAGGAGATCTCGATCGACGAGATCAAGACCGTCATCCGTAAGGCAACCATCGCCAACACCATGGTTCCGGTCTGCTGCGGTACTTCCTATCGCAACAAGGGCGTCCAGAAGCTGCTGGATGCCATCGTGGACTACATGCCCTCTCCCCTCGACGTTCCCCCGATCAAGGGTGTGAACCCCGATACCGAAGAGGACGATGTGCGCCACTCCTCGGATACCGAGCCGTTCGCCGCTTTGGCGTTCAAGATCGCTACTGACCCGTTCGTGGGTAAGCTCGCGTTCTTCCGCGTGTACTCCGGTACCGTTAAGGCCGGTGACACCGTTTACAACTCCAGCAAGGATTCCAACGAGCGCCTTGGCCGTATCGTGCAGATGCACGCCAACGCCCGTAAGGATCTGGATATCGTGTATGCCGGTGATATCGCCGCTGCGATCGGTCTGAAAAACACCACGACCGGTAACACGCTGTGTGACGAGAAGCACCCCATCATTCTGGAGTCCATGAACTTCCCGGAGCCGGTTATCCGTGTGGCTATTGAGCCCAAGACCAAGGCCGGTCAGGAGAAGATGGGCATCGCTCTTGCCAAACTGGCAGAAGAAGATCCCACCTTCAAGACCTACACCGATGAGGAAACCGGTCAGACCATCATCGCCGGTATGGGTGAGCTCCATCTGGAGATCATCGTGGACCGTCTGCTGCGTGAGTTCAAGGTGGAAGCCGACGTCGGCGCTCCCCAGGTTGCTTACAAGGAGACCATCCGCAAGCTGGCTGATGTGGATCAGAAGTATGCTCGTCAGTCCGGTGGTAAGGGCCAGTACGGTCACGTTAAGATCAAGTTGGAGCCCAACGAGTCCGGCAAGGGCTACGAGTTCATCAACGCCGTGGTCGGCGGTGCGATCCCGAAGGAGTATATCCCCGCAGTCGACGCCGGTATTCAGGGCGCTATGCACGCCGGTACGATCGCCGGCTACCCCGTCGTGGATGTGAAGGTCACGCTGTACGACGGTTCCTACCACGAAGTCGACTCGTCCGAAATGGCATTTAAGATCGCCGGTTCGATGGCGTTCAAAGAGGCTATGCGCAAGGCTGATCCGGTTCTGATGGAACCCATCATGAAGGTCGTCGTCGTTGTGCCTGACGAGTACATGGGCTTTGTCGTCGGCGATATCGCTTCTCGCCGCGGTCAGATGGAAGGCTCCGAGAACATCAACGGTGCTGTCCAGATCCGCGCGAACGTGCCGCTGTCCGAAATGTTCGGTTATGCGACCGATCTGCGTTCCGGCACGCAGGGCCGTGGCCAGTACGTCATGGAGCCCAGCCACTATTCCGAAGTCCCGAAGAGCGTTGCCGAGGAGATCATCTCCAAGCGCGCCAAGAACTGATCTGCCAATATTGCGCATTTCAAGGGAAACTTTACAAAAAGGTCTTGAAATTTGCTCGTAGACTTGGTAGAATGGGACTAATGACTCTGTATCATTATTTTGAGGTTAATAAAGGAGGAAAACCACAATGGCAAAGGCAAAATTCGAAAGAAATAAGCCCCACGTAAACATCGGCACCATCGGTCACGTTGACCATGGTAAGACCACGCTGACCGCGGCTATCACCAAGGTTCTGGCGCTGGGCGGCGCTGCCGACTTCGTCGACTACGCCAACATCGACAAGGCTCCCGAGGAGCGCGCACGTGGTATCACGATCAACACTTCCCACGTTGAGTACGAGACCGACAACCGTCACTATGCTCACGTTGACTGCCCCGGCCACGCCGACTACGTCAAGAACATGATCACCGGTGCTGCTCAGATGGACGGTGCTATCCTGGTAGTATCCGCTGCTGACGGTCCCATGC
>JAZNKN010000043.1:0-48527 GCA_045578625.1 Acutalibacteraceae bacterium
CACAGCACCGAAGGCAAAGCCCTCCGCCGACGAAAGCCACCACGGCACCGGCAGCTCCAGCACCAGATCCGCACCGCCGACCAACGCCATGCGGGCGCGGTCGAACTTGGACAGAATGGCGGGCTCGCCACGCTGAACAAAGCTGCCGCTCATTACCGTGACGATATGCGTTGCTTCACATCCACCGTCGCGTGCGCGCGTTTTTTCCAAATGACGGGCGTGTCCGTTGTGAAACGGATTATATTCCGCCACGACACCGGCAATATGCATAAAAACACCTCCGTGTCTTTTTTCGAAAAAGCCTTGAAAAAATCATAAATTCGTACTATGATAAGTATAAGACATTTTATGCCAAAAATCAATACTACGGAATAGGGGAAACGAAACACATGAAAATTCTGGTTATCAATGCAGGCAGCTCTTCTCTGAAGTATCAGCTCATCGACATGGAAGGTGAGCAGGTCGTCGCCAAGGGTCTGTGCGAGCGTATTGGTATCGACGGTCGCTTTACCCACAAGACCGGTGACGGTCGCGTGGTGCAGAAGGAAGTTGCCATGCCGGATCACACCACCGCGTTCGAGCAGGTCAAGCAGGCTCTCGTCTCCGGTGAGGGCAAGGTGGTCGATGATCTGTCTGAGGTCGCTGCGATCGGCCACCGCGTGGTGCAGGGTGGCGCTAAGTACGACAAGTCCGTCCGTATCGACGAAGAAGTGCTGAAGGCTGTTCGCGAGTACGAGGTGCTGGCGCCTCTGCACAACCCCGCCTGCCTGAAGGGCATCGAAGCGGCTACCGCCGCGTTCGGTACCGAGATCCCGCAGGTTGCCGTGTTCGATACCGCGTTCCATCAGACCATGCCCGAGGTGGCTTATCTGTGGGGCCTCCCCTATGAGTATTATGAGAAATACGGTGTGCGTCGCTACGGCTATCACGGCACGTCTCACCGCTTCGTCAGCAAGCGCTGCTGCGAGCTGCTCGGCAAGCCGGACGGCAAGGGTACCCGCATCATCACCTGCCACCTCGGTAACGGCTCTTCGCTGGCCGCGATCCGTGACGGCAAGGTCATCGACACCACCATGGGTCTCACGCCCCTCGATGGCTTTCTGATGGGTACCCGCAGCGGTGCGATCGATCCCTCGGTCGTTACCTTTATCATGGAGAAGGAAGGTCTGTCTCCCGAGGAGATGGATAACCTGATGAACAAGAAATCCGGTATGCTCGGCATTTCGGGTGTTTCCAGCGACGACCGCGACATCACCGCCGCGATGGACGAGGGCAATCCCCGCGCCAAGCTCGCTTGGGATCTGCGCAGCTACCAGATCCTCAAGTTCATCGGCAGCTACGTTGCCGCGCTGGGCGGTCTGGACGCCATCGTGTTCACCGCCGGTATCGGTGAGAACCAGCATCGTCTGCGTGCCGAGCTGTTGGAAGGTCTGGCTTATCTGGGCGTCAAGCTGGATGCCGAGGCGAACAACGTGCGCGGTCAGGAGCGCGAGATCACCACGCCGGATTCCGCCGTGCGTGCGTTCATCATCCCCACCAACGAGGAATTGGTCATCGCCCGCGATACCAAAGCCCTTATTTGAGGACGCTTATATAATAAAACAGGGCCGCCGTCTTATGGACGGTGACCCTGTTTTTGCAACACTCAGTCGCGTTCTTCAACCATGCGATCACGGCGTCGAAACAGCAACGAAATGCACCAAATACCCGCCAGTGCGACCAAGGTGTAGATCACACGGCTGATGGTGCCATCCTGCCCGCCGCCGATCCACGCGACAAGGTCGAACTGGAATAATCCGATACTGCCCCAGTTCAGTGCGCCGATGATGACCAGGATCAAAGCAATCGTATCCATTGACTAGCCCTCCTCATTTGCAAACTTTCTTTCATTATCATTATTTGCTTGACGCATCACTAGTATGGACGGTTTTCACCGTGATATACATTGCAAAAGCATGAGGTTTCGGACGTGTCACGCGGAATATTTACAAATCTTTCATACACTGTCCGCGGAAAGTTTGTATCATAATATATAATGCGTGTAAAGGTGAAAAGGCATGTTTGGCTATATCAAACCGTATCAACCGGAACTGAAAATGGGGGAGTATGAGCAGTACCGTGGCTTGTACTGCTCGTTGTGCCGCCGCCTCGGTAAACGGTACGGTTGTACCGCACAGATGACCCTCAGCTACGATATGACGTTTTTGGTGCTGCTGCAGATGGCGATGTCGGAGGAATGCGTCGGGTTTCATCAGGCGCGTTGTCCGTACAATCCGCTGAAAAAGCGCACCTGCTGCGGCGACAGTCCGGTGCTTGACCGCTGTGCCGATGCCTCGGTGCTGCTGGTCTATCACAAAACACGCGATACTGTCGCCGACAGTGGCTTTTTCAAACGCACCGCTGCCCGTCTGGCATTGATCTCGGCTTCGCGTCACCGCCGCCGTGCCGCCGGCTATCAACCGGAAATGGACAAGGCCACCGCGCTGTACGTGGAACAGCAAGCTGCTGTAGAGGCGGCGCAGACCGCGTCGTTGGACGCTGCCGCAGAGCCCACGGCCAAGCTGCTTTCCTTTTTGTGTGCTCAGCCTGCTGCCGATGATAAGCAGCGTCGCGTACTGGAGCGGTTCGGCTACTGCCTCGGCCGTTGGATCTATTTGATGGATGCCGCGGACGATCTGGCGGAGGATAGTCACACCGGCAACTACAATCCGCTGTTAGTCGGTCACCGCGATGAAGGTGCCACCGAGGAACTGCTGGCAGCCTGCCGCGACCGCGTTAAACTGTCGCTGAATGCTTCGCTCGCGGAGTGTAAGGCAGCGTATGAATTGCTTGATATCCGCCGTTTTGACGGCATTTTAAGGAATATTCTGGAGTGGGGAATGCACAACGTACAGCAGACCGTGCTGAACGGCAACCCCAAGAACAAGGAGGTTTAACCTATGAAAGACCCGTATCAGGTTCTCGGCATCAGCCGGAACGCCACCGATGATGAGGTGAAGGACGCGTACCGTCAGCTGGCGCGCAAGTACCATCCCGATAATTACGGTGACAATCCGCTGTCCGACCTTGCCAAGGAAAAGATGCAGGAGATCAACGAGGCGTACGACGCCATCATCCGTGAGCGTCGTTCCGGTGGATCACAGCGTACGAACGGCGGCTACAACAACGCCGCGGGTTCGCACTATGCCGATATCCGCAACCTGATCCGTACCGGCCGTACCGCCGATGCGGAGACCCTGCTCGACGGTATTCCCGCACCCTCGCGCGATGCGGAGTGGTACTTCCTTAAGGGCAGCGTGCTGTACAAAAAAGGGTGGTTGGATGAGGCGTACAGCCATTTCTCCACCGCCACGCGTATGGATCCCGGTAATATGGAATACCGCGCAGCCTATAACCAATTGGAGCGTCAGCGCCAGACCGGAGCATACCGTGCCGGCTCGGCAGGCAACGGTGGCTGCACCGGCTGTGATATGTGTCAGGGCTTGCTCTGTGCCGACTGCTGCTGCGAATGTATGGGTGGCGACTTGATCCGCTGCTGTTGATCGGATGGGAGTGTTGTTCCTGTGAAACGTACCGCGCGCGTCGCTTGGAGCGGCATTATGGGAGCGCTGTCTTTGGTGTGCCTTCTGCTGACGGTGTTTCCCTTCGCGACCTATGCGTTGCCGGCCATGGCATCGGTGTTTTTGATGCCGGTGGTGATCGAATGCGGTCGTCGGTGGGCCATGGCCGTGTACGTGGCGGTGGCGCTGCTGGCGCTGTTTATCACACCGGATATGGAGGCGCGGCTGCTGTTCGTTGCCTTTTTCGGGTATTATCCCATTCTGAAGTCTCTCACCGAGTCGTGGAAAAGCCACGTGCTGGAATGGGTGGGCAAGTTACTGGTGTTTAATACTGCCGTGGTGGCCGCGTATGCGTTGCTGTCCGCCGCCGGCTTTTCGTTGGAGGTATTCCGCGTTGACGGGATCGGGCTGCCGCTGGGTGTTTTTCTGCTCATTTTCCTGATCGCCGGTAATATTATCTTCTTACTGTACGACATCGCGCTGACACGGATGCTCCCGCTGTATTTCAGCCGTTTTCAGCCTTTGTTTCGCCGTCTTTTTCATTAATTGGGGCTTGCAATTTTCCCGAAAAAGCAGTACACTTAAACGAGTCTGATTCTCATTTTTTGTAAAGGCTTGTGATGACGTTGAAAATCGATCTCATTGCGCATATCACGCGGCAGATGCCCGACTTTTCCAAAGGTCAGCGGTTGATTGCCGCCTACATTCTTGAACATTATGATACCGCCGCGTTTATGACGGCGTATTCGCTTGGTGAAGCCGTGGGTGTCAGTGAATCCACGGTGGTTCGCTTTGCCACGGAGCTTGGCTTTTCCGGTTATCCGCGCCTGCAAAAGGCTATGCAGGAGTTGGTGCGCAGCAAGCTGACCAGTGTGCAGCGCGTGGAGGTCACACGTGCCCGTATGCAGGACGACGAGGTGCTGGAGAATGTTATGACCTATGACATGGCAAACATTCGTCAGACCTTGGCGGAGCTGGATCCCGCGGTGTTTGATGCCGCGGTGGAGGCGCTGGTCAAGGCGCGCCGTGTGTATGTGTTCGGCGCGGGTAGCTGCCGCGCGTTGGCCAATTTCCTGGCGTATTATCTTAAGCTTCTCCTGCCGGATATCCGGCTTATCAGCACCTCCAGCGAGACCGAGATCTTGGAAGAGATGTTTCCCATCAGCGCGGAGGATGCCGTTATTGGCCTCAGCTTCCCGCGCTATTCCAGCAAAGCGGTCAAGGCGGTGCATTTTGCCCATTCCCGCGGTGCTAAGGTGATCGCGATCACCGACAGCTTGCGTTCGCCCATTTCGGATTTCGCGACCTGCCTGCTTCTTGCGCACAGCGATATGGCGACCATCGTGGACTCCTTGGTCGCACCGCTGAGCATTATCAATGCACTGCTGGTGGCCATCTCGCTCAAGCGGATGGATGCCACCCGTGAAACGCTCAACGAATTGGAAACGCTGTGGGAGACCTACCACGTCTACCAGCCGGCAGAAAAGCATGCGGCGGAGCCTTCCGATGAGTGAGCCGTTGCACGTGGTGGTCGTCGGCGGCGGTGCCGCCGGTCTGATCGCCGCCGGGTATGCCGCCCGACGCGGGTTTCGCGTCACGGTGGTGGAGCGCAATGTGCGTCCGGCTCGCAAGGTAATGATTACCGGCAAGGGCCGCTGTAACGTCACCAACGACAGCACACCCACGGAATGCGTGGCGCAGGTCCCCGGCAACGGGCGGTTTCTGTACAGTGCGTTTTCCGCTTTTTCTCCGCAGGATACGATGCAGTTGCTCGAGGAACTTGGTGTTCCGCTCAAGACCGAACGCGGCAAGCGCGTGTTTCCGGTGTCGGACAAAGCGGTGGACGTAGTGGATGCGTTGGTGCGTTTTGCGCGTTCCGGCGGTGTCCGCTTCGTGACCGGCCGCGTGACGCGATTGTTACTTGAGGACGGCGTCTGCTGCGGCGTGGCGTTGGAGGACGGCAGCGAGCTGTCGGCCTACGGTGTCATCGTCTGCACCGGCGGCTGCTCCTATCCCGGCACCGGTTCTACCGGCGACGGCTACGAGCTGGCTCGGCAAGCCGGTCATACCGTGATCACGCCGCGCCCCTCGTTGGTGCCTCTGGTGATCGAGGAGCCGTTTTGTGCCGACCTGCAGGGCTTGTCCCTGCGCAATTGCTCGTTGACGGTGACCGATACCGTCAGCGGCAAATCGATCTTTGATGATTTCGGCGAAATGCTGTTTACTCATTTCGGCGTTTCCGGCCCGTTGGTGCTCAGCGCCAGCGCTCATATGCGTGATATGGTGCCCGGTCGATACCGCCTTGCCATTGATCTCAAGCCGGCGCTCACCGCCGAACAGGTGGATGCGCGTCTGGTGCGCGAACTGGAGGTTAAGCCCAACGCCTGCGTCGGTAACGCACTGGCGGCGGTGCTGCCGCGGTCGCTGATCGCGCCGGTGCTTCGCTTGGCAGAACTGGCGGGGGAGACCAAGTGTCATTCCGTGCCCCGTGCCGCGCGTCTGCGTCTGGGGGCGGTGCTGAAGGCGCTGCCGCTCACCGTTTCGGAGTTTCGCCCCATTGCGGAGGCGATCGTCACCGCGGGCGGTGTCAGTACGCGGGAGATCAACAGCAAGACAATGGCCTCCCGCTTGATCAGCGGTCTGTCGTTTGCCGGCGAGGTCATTGATGTGGATGCCTATACCGGCGGGTTCAACCTGCAGATCGCGTTTTCCACCGGCGCTGCTGCCGGGAATCATATTTGAAGGATGTTGAGTGTACAATGACGACAAAAGCAACGGTAGCTGTGGCCATTGATGGACCTTCCGGTGCCGGTAAAAGCACCATCGCCCGCATTGTGGCAACTGAGCTCGGCTTTGTGTATGTGGACACCGGCGCGCTGTACCGTACGGTCGGTCTGGCGGTGCTTCGCCGCGGTATCGACCCGCACGATGTTGCGGCAGTCGAGCCGCTGCTGTCTGAGCTGCAGGTGTCTCTGGGATATGCAGACGGCACACAGCGTGTGTTTTTGAACGGCGAGGATGTCAGCGACAGCATCCGTACTCCGGAGGTGTCGATGGCGGCTTCGGCTGTCTCCGCGCTGCCGCCGGTGCGCCAATTCCTGTTCGATCTGCAGCAGGATACCGCACGCCGCAACAATGTCATTATGGATGGCCGCGATATCGGCACGGTGGTCTTGCCGTTTGCGGATGTCAAGATCTTTCTTTCCGCTTCGGCGGAGGATCGCGCACGGCGCCGTTTTGAGGAGCTGCAGGCTAAGGGTGCCGCCGTCACGTTTGACGAGGTGCTCCGCGATATGAAAGAGCGTGATTACAACGATTCCCACCGCGCCGCTGCGCCGCTGCGTCCGGCGGAGGACGCGGTATCGGTCGATACCACCGGCAACACGCTGGAGCAGTCCATCGCATTGATAAAAACACTGATTACAGAACGGTTGAAGGGGTGATCAGCACCATGTGGCTCGGGAAATTTCTTCTGTGGTTGTTAAACCCGTTTGTTCGCTTGTTGGTGCGCGTTAAGGTCGTTGGTCAGGAAAATCTGCCGCCCGAGGGCGAAAAGATCGTACTGTGCAGCAACCACATCTCTAACTGGGATCCCGTGGTACTGTTGATCCTGCACCGCAAGCGTCATATTCACTTTATGGCCAAGGCGGAGCTGTTCAAGAATCGCTTATTCGCTTGGTTCATCGGCAAGCAGGTCGGTGCCTTTGCCGTACATCGCGGCACAGGTGACACCGGTGCTCTCGAAACGGCCAAGCGCATCGTCGAAGAGAGAAAGATCATGGGGATTTTTCCGGAGGGCACGCGCTCGCGTGACGGCAAGCTGATGCGTGCGAAATCCGGTACGGCGCTCATCGTGGCGCAGACCGGTGCCACGGTGCAGCCGGTGGCGGTCGTTACCCGCGATCAGCGGGTGCGTCTGTTCCAACGCACGCTCATTGTCTACGGCAAGCCGTTGACCCCCGCCGATCTGCATCTGGATGGGGAAGAGCCCGACATTCGGTATGCTTCCCGTCGCTTGATGGAGGTCATCGGTGACCTTATCGAACAGCACCGTGCGGAGGTGGATCCCCGATGACGGTACACGTAGCGGAGTCTGCCGGCTTTTGCTTCGGTGTGAAGCGCGCGGTGGATGCGGTGTATGAGCTGTTGGAGCAGGGGAAGAGCGTGTGTACGCTCGGTCCCATTATTCACAACCCCCAAATGGTGGAGGAGCTTTCCCGTCGCGGCGTTCGTATCGTATCCGATGCGTCCGAGGTGCCGCCCGACGCCACGTTGGTCATCCGGTCGCACGGCGTTCCCGAAAGTGTGTATGCCACGTTGAAAAACGCCAACATCCCGTACCACGACGCCACCTGTCCCTTTGTCGCGAAGATCCACCGCATTGCGGCGGAGCAATCCGAAGCGGGCAAAACGGTGCTGATCGCCGGTGACGCGGCACATCCCGAGGTGATGGGGATCCGCGGACATTGTCGGGGTGCTTCGTATGTATTTTCCACCGAGCAGGAGCTGCTCGAACTGATAAAACAGGACTGTGTGTCGCCTGAAGAACCGGTCATTCTGGTCGCGCAGACGACTTTCCATACCGACATCTGGAAAAAATGTTCGGAAATCGCAAAAAAACACTATACAAATCTACAAATCTTTGATACAATATGTAACGCAACTGCGCGCCGTCAGGCGGAAGCGGTTGCCCTGTCACAACAAAGTGATGTGATGGTGATTGTCGGTGGACGTCAAAGCTCCAATACCGCAAAGCTCCGGGATGTTTGTCAGCCCCATTGCCGTACGGTTCTTATCGAAACGGCAGCGGAACTGTCGGCCGATCAATTTTCCGGTGCTCAGGTCGTTGGGCTGACTGCGGGAGCCTCGACGCCGGCCGATATTATAAAGGAGGTACTTTCAACCATGTCCGAGATCGTAAACAACAGCGAAGTCCAAGAAAACGAGGTGGCCGTCGCCGCCGAACCTGTCAAATCCTTTGACGAAATGAGTTTTGAGGAGGCGCTCGAAGCTTCTCTTCAAAGTTTAACTACAGATGAAAGAGTGCGCGGTATTGTCATCGGCATCGCCCCCAACGAGGTGCAGGTAGAAGTTATCGGCCGCAAGCAGACGGGTTATATCCCGGCTGACGAGCTGTCTGCCGAGGGCGCTGACCCCGCTTCTCTCGTCAAGATCGGCGATGAACTGGAACTGCTCATCATGCGCACCAACGACCAGGAAGGCACCATCATGCTCTCCAAGAAGCGCATTGATGCCAAGAAGGGTTGGGACACCATCGTGGCCGCCGGTGAAAGCGGTGAGGTCCTGACCGGTGTTGTCACCGACATCATCAAGGGCGGTATGCTCGTCGTGTCCCACGGCGTTAAGGTGTTCGTTCCCGCTTCCCACGCGTCTGCCAGCCGTATGGAGGATCTCACCCCTCTGCTGAAGACGGAAGTCCGCTTCAAGGTCCTGGAGACCAACCAGGCTCGCCGCCGTGCGGTAGGTTCGGTTCGCGACGTGGCTCGCGTCGAGCGCAAGGAGAAGGAAGAAGCCTTCTTTGCTCAGGCTGAGGTCGGCCAGAAGTACACCGGCACGGTGCGCTCCCTGACCACCTACGGTGCGTTCGTCGATCTGGGCGGCGTAGACGGCATGATCCACGTTTCCGAGCTGGCTTGGAAGCGCATCAAGCATCCCTCCGAGGTCGTCAACGTCGGCGACGTTGTGGAAGTGTACATCCGTGATCTGGATGTTGAGAAGCACAAGATCTCGCTGGGCTACCGCCGTGCGGAGGACAATCCGTTTGTCATCTTCACCAACCAGTATGCCGAGGGCGATGTTGTCACCGCCAAGATCGTGGGCATGACCACCTTTGGTGCGTTCGCTCAGATCCTGCCGGGCGTGGATGGCCTCATCCACATCTCGCAGATCGCCAACCGCCGTATCGAAAAGCCGCAGGATGCGCTGAAGGTCGGCGAAGAGGTTCAGGTCAAGATCACCGGTATCGACGTGGAGCAAAAGCGCATTAGCTTGTCCATCCGCGCCCTGCTGGACGATGCTCCGGCGGTCGAAGCGCCGGTTGAGGAAGCAGCTGCCGAGGAAGCTCCCGCTGAGGAAGCCGCCCCTGCCGAGGATGCCGAATAAGTAACAGCAACAAGGGAAACGGGGCTCCGTTTCCCTTTGCTTTTTGAGGAGGAAAAACGTATGATCGCCATTGCTTGTGACCACGCCGGCCCCACTCTTAAGGAAGAGGTCAAGGCTATGCTCGCCGAGATGGGCGAGACCGTCAAGGATTTCGGCACCGACACCGATGCCAGTGTGGATTATCCGGTGTATGCCGCCCGCGCCGCCCGCGCCGTTGCGTCGGGTGAATGCGAGAAGGGCATCGTTATCTGCGGTACCGGTATCGGTATCAGCATCGCCGCCAACAAGGTGAGGGGTGTTCGCTGCGCGCTGTGCGCCGACTCGCTCTCTGCCAAGCTCACCCGTATGCACAACGATGCCAACATGGTGGCTGTCGGCGCGCGTGTAACCGGCCCCGAGCTGGCCAAGGAGATCATCCGCGTGTTTTTGACCACGCCGTTTGAGGGCGGCCGCCATCAGCGTCGCGTGGATATGATCACCGCATTGGAAAACGGACAGGAGCTGGAATAAGATGGAACACGGCACTGCGGATCTGAGAGCAGTAGCTGAGGCGTTGCGCCGTAACAATATGGACGCGTTCTGCGTGGACAGTGTCGCGGAGGTCGTGCCGCTGCTCAAGACCTTGCTCAAACCGGGGGATACGGTAGCGGTGGGTGGCTCGCGCACGTTGGATGAGACCGGCGTGCTGCCGCTGCTGCGCAGCGGGGAATACCGCTTTCTGGATCGCTATCAGCCCGGTCTTTCCGCCGAACAGATACGTGAGATCTTTGTCGGAAGTTTGGGCGCGGACGTGTATCTTTGTTCCGCCAACGCCGTGACCGAGCAAGGCGAGGTGTATTGCGTAGACGGCAACGGCAACCGCATTGCCGCGCTGTGCTACGGCCCGCGCTCGGTGGTGTTGGTGGTGGGCTGCAATAAGCTCGTTCCCGACCTGCAGGCGGCACAGCGCCGCGTTAAAACGGTGGCAGCTCCCAAAAACACCGCCCGCCTGAACTGCGCGACCCCTTGCGCTGCGATCGGCACGTGCATTGCTGCAGACGGCACGTACTGCACCGACGGCTGCGGAACAGATGCCCGCATCTGCTGCTCGTATCTGACGTTGGGATACCAACGCACTCCGGGCCGCATCAAAGTGATTTTGGTCGCAGAACCCCTTGGTTTCTAAAAAGATTACAGTCGACAGAAGCAATGCTTCTGTCGACTGTTTTTTTGTTACTTCTAAAAAGCGATATCTCAACAAGGACAATACAGTGCACACAAGGGGACGGTTCTCCTGTGTTGACAGACCACGACTAATTAAACTCACCCCGGTAGGTCGTTTCGCCTGCCGGGGTGTTCCTTATATGGTAGCTTTTGAGGGACGAGCCGCGCTTGGTGGGGGATTAACGCCGAAAACGGACGTTGCTTTTTTCGTTATTTTTTAACAGCCGTGTTTCCCGCTTTTTGGCTTGGGAAAACCTTTCTCGTCTATACCCGAAAAAGCGGCCCATACTAGATATGGTGGTTTTTTTGAAAAAAGCAGCTATTTTTTCAGAAAATATTTGATTTTTCTAAAAAACGTGGTATACTGTTCTTTGGAATAAAGTAAGGGGCGTTTTGCACCCTTTTTGCATGACCATCCTACACAGCAGAGACCATCACGCTTGCAGGGAGTGGGTATTTTGGAAAAATACGTTATCAGCGGCGGTCATCGTCTGACCGGCACCGTGGATATCAGCGGTGCAAAGAACGCTGTCGTGGCGATTTTGCCGGCGACGGTGTTGGCGAACGGCGTTTGCCGTCTGGAAAATATACCGTGTATTGCCGATGTGGAGACCGCACTGGAGATCTTGTCGTCTTTGGGTGCTTTGGTACGCCGCATCGATCAGCATACCGTGGAGATCGACTCGCGCACCATCGTCACCCAGACCGTGCCTCACGATCTGGCCAAGAAAATGCGTGCGTCGTATTATTTCATCGGCGCGCTGCTCGGACGGTTCGGCAAGGCCAGCGTTCCGATGCCGGGCGGCTGCTATTTCGGTGTCCGTCCCATTGACCAGCATCTCAAGGGCTTCACTTTGTTGGGTGCTCAGGTGCTGCCCATGGAAAACGGCATGATCAACGCCCGCGCGGACAAGCTCGTCGGCAACTCCGTATATCTGGATATGGTGTCGGTGGGTGCCACCGTGAACATCATGTTGGCGGCGGTGTATGCCGAGGGTACCACGGTTATTGAAAACGCGGCCAAAGAGCCGCATATCGTCGATCTGGCGAACTTCCTGAACTCCATGGGCGCGGATATCCGCGGCGCCGGCACGGACGTTATCAAAGTGCGCGGTGTCAGCCGTTTGTACGGCACCACGTATTCGATCATCCCCGATCAGATCGAAGCCGGAACATATATGGCGGCGGCGGTTGCTACCGGTGGTGACGTCGTCGTGCGCAACGTCATTCCCAAGCATCTGGAGTCCATTACGGCCAAGCTGCAGGAGATGGGTGCAGAGATCGAGGAATTCGACGAGGAGATCCGCGTTTCCGCCTCCGGTCGTATGCGTCATTGCAACGTTAAGACGATGCCTCACCCCGGCTTCCCCACCGATATGCAGCCCCAGATCGCGGTGCTGCTGTCCATGGCAAACGGGACAAGCATCATCAACGAGGGCGTGTGGGAAAACCGCTTCCGTTACGTGGATGAACTGCGGCGTATGGGTGCCGATATTCAGGTGGACGGCAAGCTCGCCGTGATCCAGGGTGTGCCCGCGCTGACGGCAGCTCCGGTCAAGGCGATGGATCTGCGCGCCGGCGCGGCGATGGTGATCGCGGCGATGGCGGCCAAGGGCGTCACCGAGATCGAGGACATCCAATATATCGAGCGCGGCTACGAGGATCTGGTGGAAAAGCTTCGGGGTCTCGGCGCTGATATCCGGCGCATCACCGAGGAAGAGCCGGCTTTCCAATCGGCACAATAACATGACGTTAGCGGCGCACACTCATTCGGTGTGCGCCGTTTTTTTGAGAAAGGAACGAACCATGGCGCGTTTTTGCCCTTTATTCAGCGGCAGCAGCGGCAACTGTCTGTATATCGGAACCTCTACTGCCGGTTTATTGGTCGATGCCGGCGTCAGCGCTCGCCGCATCGAGCGCGCGCTGTGGGAGCGTGAGATCGACCCCGGTAGTATCCGCGCGGTACTGGTGACTCACGAGCATTCGGATCACATCAGCGGTCTGCGTGTGTTCTGCAAGCGGATGCGCATTCCGGTGTATGCTACACCCGGAACCTGTGCCGCCCTGCGGGAGGGGAATGCTTTAGAGCCGACAACGCTGTGCTTGCCCATTTTGGATACACAGCAGATCGAGGAATTTACGGTGACTCCGTTTGCCACCTCGCACGACAGTCGGGAAAGCTGCGGTTATCGCATCACCCTGCCGGATGATCGGTGCGTCGGTGTGGCGACCGACTTGGGCGTGATGACCCAGACGGTGCGCGATCATTTGCGCGGTTGTGACCTGATACATATTGAATCCAATCACGATATTCGGATGTTGGAAAATGGGCCGTATCCGTATCCGCTCAAGCGGCGCATTTTGTCCGCTTCGGGCCATCTGTCCAACGAAGCCTGCGCACGCGAGCTGCCGCAGCTGGTGCAAAGCGGTACGACACGCATCGTATTGGGACATCTCAGCCGTGAGAATAATATACCGTCGCTCGCGTATACCACGGCGCAATCCGAGCTGACGGCGTGCGGCCTGACCGAAAACATTGACTACCTGCTACAGGTAGCAGCGCCGGAATGTGACCGACCGTATATGGTGTTCTGAGGAGGAAGTGCGATGCTGACCATCACGCTGGCTTGTGTCGGCAAGCTGAAGGAAGCCTACTGGCGCGACGCGTGCGCTGAATACCAGAAGCGTCTGTCGGCGTTTTGTCGGTTGCAGATCGTCGAGGTTGCAGAGGAACGCTTGCCGGACGATCCGTCTGCAGCGCAGATCACCGCGGCGATCGACGCAGAGGGGCAACGGCTGCTGTCCCGCATCCCGGCCAGTGCCACCGTGGTGGCGTTGTGCATTGAAGGTAAGGAGATGACCTCCGAGGCACTCTCGCAGCAGGTCTCACAGTGGGCGGTGGACGGTGTCAGCCATCTGGCGTTTGTGATCGGCGGCTCATTCGGTCTGTCGGATGCCGTCAAGCGTGAAGCACGTCTGCGCCTTTCTTTCTCACCGATGACATTCCCGCATCAATTGGCGCGTATACTGGCACTGGAGCAGGTGTACCGCGCGTTTCATATTGCCTCCGGTGGAAAATACCATAAATAAGTTTGCTTTCTGTTCATAGCGCGTTCACGGATGTGTGGTACACTGACAGCGTTGGAAGAGATCCGTTCGGAACGAAAGGAATATGACATGAATGTAGCGTATTTTTTGATCCCCCGCAGCGAGGCGGGCTGTATTTGCGATGAGTTCACTCTGCGCCAGGGACTGGAAAAACTGCGTCGGTCGGGGTACACCGCTCTGCCGGTGGTGACAAAGGAAAATAAATACGTCGGCACGGTGAGTGAGGGCGATTTTCTGTGGTATCTGATCGACGAAAAGGACGGTCATCCACAGCGCAAGTCGATGCGTGATCTGGAACGTGCCGCGGTGCGTGATGTGCTGCGCTTTGACCGCAACCCGCCGGTACGCATCACCGCCGACGTTCAAGAACTGCTCGGACGCGCAATGCATCAGAATTTTATTCCGGTGGTGGACGATCTAGGTTCGTTTATCGGTATCGTCACACGGAAAGACATTATCCGCTACTTCGCCAAGACCGCCGGTGGTGAGGACCGCGAGTCAAAGGCAAATCGGGTATCATAACAATGGAAACAAAAGAGGGGGAACAGCAAATGGCACGCAATCGGGTAAAGATGACCATTGCCGGTACGGAGTACACCATTGCTTCGGAGGAGCCGGCGTTGTACATGCTACAGGTGGGCTGTGATCTGGATAACGACCTGCGGACGATGATGAATAAAAATCCGCGCCTGACACCGACGATGGCAGCGGTGCTGACCGCGATCAACGACCGCGACCGCTTGAACAAGGCGGAGGAAGCGGCGGACAACCTGCGCGATCAGCTGCGTGAATATCTTGAGGAGAATGCCGCGCTTCGTGCGGAAGTGGAGCGGCTGCGTCACCGTGGGTAAGCCGGAGCTGCTGGCACCTGCTGGTTCGTATGAGGCGCTCGTCGCCGCGGTGCGCGCTGGTGCGGATGCCGTATATCTCGGTGTGGGGGCGTTCAACGCTCGCCGCAACGCCCATAATTTTTCACTGGAAGCTACAGACGATACCGCGTACTCGTTGCAGGATGCGGTATCCTTTTGTCATGCCCGCGGGGTCAAGGTACATCTGACGCTCAACACCCTGATCCGCGATCGGGAATTGTCCGAAGCGCTTTCGATCGCCAAAGCTGCGTGCGCTTGCGGCGTGGATGCGCTCATCGTGCAGGATCGCGGCTTGGCACGGCAGCTGCGTGCCGCTGCGCCGACACTGCCGCTGCACGCCTCCACGCAGCTGTCCTGCCACACTCCGGAGGGGGTGCGCTTGCTGCGTGACGCGGGTTTTTCCCGCGTGGTACTGGCGCGTGAGATGTCACGCGAGGAGATCGCCGCGTGTGCTGAGCTCGGTTGTGAATTGGAAGTGTTTGTCCATGGTGCGCTGTGTATGAGTGTGTCGGGACAGTGCGAGCTGTCGGCCCTGCTGGGCGGTCGCAGCGGCAATCGCGGTCTGTGCGCACAGCCCTGCCGCTTGCCCTTTGCGGTGGGTCATCGCCCCAAGGAGGGTGAGGCAGCGCTCAGCCTTAAGGATCAGTCTTTATATGCTCATATAGATGAATTGTCCGCACTCGGCGTTGCGTCGTTCAAGATCGAGGGACGAATGAAGCGCCCCGAGTACGTTGCCGCCGCCACGGCGGTGCTACGCCGCCTGTTAGACGGCGAAACGCCCGATCCGCAGCTAATGGATGATCTGCAAGCTGTCTTTTCACGGTCGGGCTTTACCGACGCGTATTTCACCGGTAAGCGCGGTGCCGAACTGTTTGGCAGCCGCCGTGCCGAGGATATTGCCGCACCGTCCGTGCTGTCACGCTTGTCCCGTCTATACGATCGGGAGACACCGCGTGTGCCGGTATCCCTGCACCTGACGGACGCGCCACTGGCACTCACCGCAACGGATACGGACGGTAACACCGTTACCGTGACCGCTCCGACGGACACACCGGTGTTGGAGCAGGCGTTGCCGCGGGAGCGCGTGGCTGCACAACTTGCAAAAACCGGCGGGACACCGTTTACCGCGCAGATCACGGTCGATGCGACACCCTCCGTGCCGCTGTCGGCGATCAATGCGCTGCGCCGCGGCGCGTTGGAGGCGCTGCTGACACAGCGCGGGCAGAACCGCCCGATCGGTTTTGATGAGGCACAGCAGCCGGCAAACAGCGTCTTGCCGGGGCTGCTATCCGGTCTGGTTGCCCGTGCTGAGCGCGCAGAGCAGGTCGTTACGGGTGCTGATCATTGGATCGTGCCGTTGGGCTGCCGTCCGGATGTGCCGCACTGGGGTGTGGAGATCCCGCGCGGTCTGTTCGGAGCGGAGGACGCGGTGCGCGAGTCGCTGCGCCGTGCCGCCGAGGCGGGAGCCTCCTTTGCATTGTGTAACAACGTGGCAGCCGTGCCGTTGGCGCGGCAGGCCTGTCTGTCACCGGTCGCCGGTCCGTTTTGGAATATCACCAACGCTGCGTCGCTCGCCGCCGCGGCAGAGGATGGGGCAAAGGCGGCCATTCTTTCCTTTGAATTGACCTTCCCGCAGATGCGATTTGCGGAGGATACGGAGGGCGTGGGTCTGTTTGCCTACGGCCGTCAGCCGCTGATGCTGCTGCGCGCCTGTCCGGTCTCGGCTGCCAAGGGCTGCGCCTCTTGCGGGGGGAACAGCGAACTGATCGACCGTATGGGTGCGCGTTTTCCGGTGCGCTGCCACGGCGGATGCAGCGAGCTGCTCAACGCCGTGCCGCTGTATCTGGCAGATCGACTGACCGAACTGCCGAAAACGGCGTTCCGGTATCTGCATTTTACCGACGAAACACCGGCACGTGTTGCCGAGGTGCTGCGGGAATACCGCGACGGCGGCACACCGCCGCCGCAGTTTACGCGCGGACTATATAAACGAGGGGTGGAGTGATATGCGGTGAAGGTTGCGGTGATTGGATCGCGCGATATTCGTTACGTCGATCTGGATGCGTTTTTACCGATCGGTACGACCGAGATCGTCTCGGGCGGCGCACGCGGTGTGGATGCCTGTGCGCGGCGATATGCACGGACACACGGCATTAAACTGACCGAGTTTCTGCCGGACTACGACACCTACGGCAGAGCGGCGCCCCTGCGCCGTAACGATCATATCGTGGAGTACGCCGATCTGGTACTGGCGTTCTGGGACGGCGCTTCGCGCGGGACACGGTACGTGGTCCGTCGCTGCCGCGAGAGCGGAACGGCGGTGCGCATCTTCCGATTGCGGAGACCTGTGGAGGACGTACCGGTACAGCTGGTGTGGGATGTGGAAGCATAAAAGGACAGAGGACAGCAACACGCTGTCCTCTGTTTTTTATACCCTGTCATAAACTGCCGACGAGCCTCATAGGAATGTACAAACAATGATGTGAGCGGAGGAAGGAACATGACAGCGAGCAATACCATATATCAGGATATCGCCACCCGGACCAATGGCGATATTTACATCGGCGTGGTCGGACCGGTCCGGACAGGAAAATCCACCTTTATCAAGCAGTTTATGGATACGTTGGTGCTGCCGAATATCGACAGCGAGTACAGCCGTGAACGCGCGGTGGATGAGCTGCCGCAATCGTCGGCGGGGCGCACTATTATGACCACCGAACCGAAATTCATTCCCGAGCAGGCGGTGGGCATTACCGTCAGCGGTACGGCGGGAATGAAGGTTCGGATGATCGACTGCGTCGGCTACGTCGTGCCGTCGGCGTTGGGGTACATTGAGGAGAACGCACCGCGTATGGTCAAAACGCCGTGGTTTGAGGAGGAGGTCCCCTTCAATATGGCGGCGGAGGTCGGAACGCAAAAGGTGATCTCCGAACACTCCACCATCGGTCTGGTAGTCACCACCGACGGTAGTATCACGGAGATCCCGCGGGAGGAATACGCAGAGGCTGAGGAGCGTGTGATCCGCGAGTTGCAGGCGATCCACAAGCCGTTTGCGGTGTTGCTCAATACGACCGCGCCGCACAGCGACGAGACGCACGCGTTGTGCGAAGAGCTTACCGAAAAATACGGTGTCCCCGTTTGTCCAGTGAACTGTCTGGAGATCGGGGAGGAGGAGATCCGCGAGATCCTGCAGGCCATTTTGTTCGAGTTTCCCATCGATCGGATCGGCTTTAAGATGCCGGCGTGGGTCATGGGACTGGACCGTCAGCATCCGGTGCGTCAGAGCATTGTCGGCTCGGTGCGCGAAGCGGTATCGGGAATGCAAAAGATCCGCGAGTTGAACACGCTCAAAGACACGCTGACCGCTTGCGAATACCTCAGCGGTGCTGCGTTGGATACGGTCGATCTCGGAAGCGGCAGTGGCTTGGTCGAGTTGGAAATGCGTCCGGAGTTGTTCTATCGGGTGCTCAGCGAGACGACCGGCATTCCGGTCGCGGACGAGGGCGAACTGATGACGCGAATGAACGAGCTGGCGGATATCCGTCGGAAATACGATAAGCTCAAGGGCGCACTGGATCAGGTGGAGATGACCGGCTACGGTATCGTGATGCCGACGCTGGACGAAATGGCCTTGGATGAACCGGAGATCATCAAGCAGAGCGGTCGCTACGGCGTGCGTCTGCGTGCTACCGCACCGTCGATCCACATGATGAAAGCGGATATCACCACGGAGGTCGCACCCATCGTCGGGTCGGAGCGGCAATCGGAGGAACTGGTAAATTATTTGCTGCGTGAGTTTGAGGAGGATCCCGGCAAGATCTGGGATTCCAACATTTTCGGTACGTCGCTGTACGGCTTGGTCAACGAGGGACTGCACAACAAGCTGCACCGGATGCCGGGGGATGCGCGCCTGAAACTGAAAGAAACCGTGGAGCGTATTATCAACGAGGGCTGTAACGGCCTGATCTGTATTATCGTGTGATGCGAGAAAAAGGGGCTGTTTGAGTATGAATGGACAACGCCGTCAGCGCGAGCCGCGCGCCAAAAGAGATCGGTCGGGGTTTTCTCTGTTGGCCGTGCAGAGCATCGTGTGCGGCGTTGTCCTGCTCCTTGCCCTGCTGCTGCGGTTGGTTGGCGGCGATACATGGACGCAGCTGCGCTCTTTGTTTCGTCAGTGGATGACGGAGGAGGGGTTGACGCAGGTCATCGCGGAGCAGCTTGAGGAGGAAGAAGCGACACAGGGGGTCGGCGGACGCGATATTGCCGTGGGGGAGGCGGTGTCGGTGCTACGGCCGCCGCAGGGGGCGACCTTCGCGCCGCCGACCGTGCCGATCACCGCCATCACGCCGCTGAAAAGCGGTCGCGTGACCTCGTCGTTTGGCTATCGCACCGACCCGATCAAGGGCGGGACAGGCTTTCACACGGGGATAGACGTGGCGGCGTCCAAAGGAGAGCCACTGTACGCGCTGTATGATGGAGTGGTGACCGCCGCAGCGTGGGACAGCAGCTACGGCAACTATATCGCGGTCACGACCGCCGAAGGGTGGGAACTGTGGTACGCGCATTGCTCGGTGCTGCTGTGCCGCGAGGGGGAGAGCGTTACTGCGGGACAACGCATTGCGCAGGTGGGAAGCACCGGCGATTCGACGGGAGATCACGTGCATATCATGGTGAAGCATGACGGCGTGTGCTACGATCCGACGTCGCTGATCCCGGAGGGATGGTATGCTTGAGTGGTGTTGGCAGGGCATCCGATTTCGGTTGAGCCTGTGGTTTCCGGCGACGGTCATTGCGATGCTGTCGTTGGATCAAAGCGGACTGACGCTGCTGTGCCTGCTCGCTTCGATCCTCCACGAGCTGGGACACTTTACGGTCATGGCGCTGCTGCGGGATGCCCCGGCGTGTATCACGCTGGGGTTTTTCGGGATGAGGGTGGAACGAAAGCCTGCCGTTCGGTTAAGCTATCCCGCTCTGTGTGCCGTGTCACTGGCCGGACCGCTGGCAAATGCGCTGTGCTGTGGGCTGCTGTGGTACACCGGCGTCTACGATGCGGCGCTTATCCACGGCGTACTGGCCTTTTTTCACCTGCTGCCGATCACGTCGCTGGATGGCGGCGAAGCACTGTATGCGCTGCTGTGCTGCCGTCTGACGGAGGAGCGTGCTGACAGAGGGCTGCTGATCTGCTCGGCGGTGACGGTGTTTCCGGTAGCACTATTGGGCTTTTGGCTGCTGCTTGAGAGCGGATACAATTTCACGCTGCTTCTCGTTAGCGTTTATTTGATTTTGCGGATGTTTTTACGTTCCGGGCATTGAAAAACCGCGCTGAATGTCGTATACTGATACCTGTGGTGCGATCCACCCAAGGAGGTTAGTATGGCGCTTACGTTGGACGAGCTGTTTGACCGCGTGCAAAAGCCGGCACGATATACCGGCGGCGAGCTGAACAGCGTTGTAAAAGATAAAAGCAAGGTGAACGTGCGGTTCGCCTTTTGTTTCCCCGATCTTTATGAGGTCGGCATGTCGCATTTGGGAATGAAGATCCTCTACGGTCTGAAGAATGACGTGGAGGACTTTTGGTGCGAGCGTGTGTTTGCACCGGATACCGATATGGAAACACTGATGCGGGAGAACGGTATTCCGCTGTTTGCGTTGGAAAGCCGCGATCCCATTCGGGAGTTCGATTTTATCGGCTTTACGCTGCAATATGAGATGTGCTATACCACCATTTTGAATATGCTGGATCTTGCCGGTGTGCCGCTGCGCGCGGATCAGCGCGGAAGCGATATGCCGTTGGTGGTCGCGGGCGGTCCTTGTGCCTGCAATCCCGAACCGTTGGCGGATTTCTTTGATATCTTTATCCTCGGCGAGGGTGAGGAGGTCAATCTGGAACTGATGTCGCTGTATCGGGAGCATAAGCGGCAAGGCTACGATAAACAACGCTTTTTGAAAGCCGCCGCGCAGATCGAGGGCGTGTATGTGCCGGCATTTTATGAGGTCTCGTATTACGAGGACGGCCGCGTGCGGGCGATCACTCCGACCGAGGGTGTTCCTGCGACCGTGCGTAAGCGTGTCATCCGCGATATGGACACGGCGTATTATCCGGAGTCCTTTGTCGTACCCTTTATCGACATTGTTCATGACCGCGCGATGAGTGAGATCTTCCGCGGCTGTATCCGCGGTTGCCGCTTCTGTCAGGCGGGCTTTATCTACCGTCCGGTGCGTGAAAAGTCGGTGGAGACCATCGACCGCCAGAGCCGCTGTCTGTGCGAGACGAGCGGATACGAGGAGTTCTCGCTGTCCTCGCTGTCCACCAGTGATTATACCCACCTGGAGGAGTTGCTGACACAGCTTCTGTCGTGGGCGGAGGAGCAGCATACCAATATTTCGGTACCGTCGCTGCGTGTGGACGGCTTTTCCGAGGAACTTGCCAACCGATTGAACGTGCTGCGCCGCAACGGCTTGACCTTTGCGCCGGAGGCGGGGACGCAGCGGCTGCGTGATACCATCAATAAGAACCTGACCGAGGAGGAGATCTTAGAAACGGCGCGCCGCGCGTTCAGCGGCGGTTGGACGTCGGTCAAGCTGTATTTTATGTTGGGTCTGCCCACCGAAACGCCGGAGGACATCGTCGGTATCAATACGCTGGGGCAGAAGATCGTCAATTGCTTTTACCACAACCCGAACAAGCCCAAGGGCAAGGGCGTTACGGTGTCGGGCAGCGTTTCCTGCTTCGTTCCCAAGCCGTTTACGCCGTTTCAGTGGGAGCCGCAGGATACGTTGGTACAGCTGGAGGAAAAGCAGCGCCTGCTGCGTGAGTCGGTGACGACCAAAAAGATATCGCTCAGTTGGCACGATGCCAAGACGAGCTATCTGGAAGCGGTGCTGGCGCGTGGCGACCGACGTCTCGGTGCGGCGCTGGAGGAGGCGTTCCGCCGCGGTTTTAATCTGGACGCTTGGTCGGAGCATTTTGATTTTGACGCGTGGATGGATATTTTCCGCAATCAGGGTCTGGATCCCGATTTCTATGCCTGCCGCCGCCGCGAGGAGGACGAGGTCTTTCCTTGGGATCACATCGATGTCGGTGTGAACAAGGCGTTTTTGTGGGCGGAAAATCAGCGCGCCCATGACGGCGTGACCACGCCGCACTGCCGGCAGGAATGCTCGCACTGCGGTGCCACCTGCTTCAAAGGAGGGGTCTGCGTTGAACGACGTTAAGGATTTTACCACGGTGCGCATCGTGTTTTCCAAGACCGGTCGCGCCCGCTATATTTCGCATCTGGACCTCAACCGTACCATGACGCGCGCCGTGCGCCGTGCCGGTCTGCCGATCTGGTACACCGAGGGTTTCAACCGTCATCCGTATCTCACCTTTGCCGCGCCGCTGTCGCTTGGCTTTGAGGGCGAGCGGGAAACGATGGATCTGCGTCTGGAGCAGGAGATGGCCATGGTAGAGCTCACGGCACGGTTGGATGCTGTGATGCCGGAGGGCTTGCACATTCTGAGTGCCGCGCCGGCGGTCAAAAAGGCCGGCGAGGTGGACAAAGCCGTGTATCGCCTGGCGTTGAATTGTCCGGTGCAGGCGGTGGAAGCGCTGCTTAGCCAAGAGTCGATCCCGGTGCAGAAGCGCACCAAAAAGAAGGAACTGGTCACGGTAGAACTCAAGCCGGTGCTGGAAGCGGCGCAGGGAGTCGTGAGCGCGTGTGACAATGGGACGCAGTGGGAGCTGACGCTGCCGATGGGCAGTGAGTTGTCGGTCAATCCGTCGCTGATCATTACCGCACTGCGTGAGCAGCAGAACCTGCCGGAGCTGTCGGCACAGGTGCGCCGGTTGCGTGTGTTGGCGCGTGACGGTAGCGAGTTTGCATGATTTTTACGTGAATGAAAAAAAGTGCTTGCTTTTTTGAAAAAGCCGTAGTATACTATTGCAGTATGAATGTCCGTTCTGCCATCATCCGGGCAGAATGGGGATGAGTGCCGAGCGAAAGCGAGACATGAAAGCGGGTATTCCTCTGCCGACGGCGGTAGCCGGTTCTGGGTATGAATGTCTGAAATTAGAAGGAGGATTTTTCCATGGATGCTTTGAAACTCATTGCCTCTGACAGCCTGAAAGAGGCAGCCCCCCAGTTTGCGATCGGTGATACCGTCCGCGTTGACGTGAAGATCCGCGAAGGCGACCGTGAGCGTATCCAGGCTTTTGAGGGTACGGTCATTGCCAAGAAGGGCTCCGGCGTTGCCGAGACCTTTACGGTTCGCCGCGTGTCCTACGGCGTCGGTGTGGAGCGTGTGTTCCCGCTGCATTCCCCCAACGTTGCCGCTGTTACTGTGATCCGTCACGGTAAGGTCCGCAGAAGCAAGCTGTACTACCTGCGTGATCGCGTTGGTAAGGCTGCCAAGGTCAAAGAACTCATTAAATAAGGCGGAAGGGGAGAAAATCGGTTGGTTTTCTCCTCTTTTTCTATTTCTTTTCGGAAAGGAGGGCGCGTCGTGGCCCGACGTTACATATCGGAATCTGTGCAGGAATACTTGGCGGAACATCTGCCTCGCTGGAAAAAACAGACGCGCCGTTCGCTTCCGGCGGTCTACTACTGGCTGACCAGTTTGTGTGTTGTTACCGTGGCGCTGGTGGTATTCAGTGTGTTGTTTCGCCCTTGCACGGTGGAAGGCAGCTCGATGATGCCCACGTTACAAAGCGGCGATCAGCTGTTGCTTTCCAACTTAGATTATCGCCCGGCGGTGGGGGATATCGTTGCCATTCGCCGCGATGGTGGCACACCGCTGATCAAGCGTGTGATCGCGCTGGAGGGGGATACGTTGTTTATCGATCCCGAAAGCGGTGAGGTTTATCGCAACGGTGAGCTGCTGGAGGAGACGTACCTGGATGTCAAAACACCGGCGGTGCAGATGACCGAGGAGATCGTTGTGCCGGAGGGGATGCTGTTTGTGATGGGCGATAACCGCGTCAATTCTCACGACAGCCGCTATGCCGATATTGGACCGGTAGCGGTGGAAAATGTTATAGGGAAAGCCGTATGGCGGCTTTTCCCGCTGTCGCGCTTTGGCGGCGTGTAAAGGAGCGTCTGAAACGATGGAACAACAGCATATCCAATGGTTTCCCGGACATATGACACGTACGCGCCGTCGCATCATTGACCGTCTGCCGTTGGTCGATCTGGTGGCGGAGATCATTGACGCCCGCATCCCGATCAGCAGCCGCAACCCCGATCTTGATGGGATTATTGCGGGTAAGCCACGGCTTGTTGTGCTGAACAAGGTGGATATTGCAGATGAGACTGCGACCAAAGCGTGGCTTTCGCATTTTTCAAAGCAGGGCGTGCCGGCAATCGCGGTGGATTGTAAGAGCGGTCACGGTGTACAGCGCTTTGTGCCGCTTGTGCGTGAGATACTGAAGGACAAGATCGCTGCCTGGGAGCAGCGTGGTATGGCCAACCGTGCCATCCGTGTGATGGTGGTGGGCATCCCCAACTGCGGCAAATCGTCGTTTATCAATCGTATGGCGCGCGGCGGCAAGGCCAAAGCAGAGGATCGCCCCGGTGTCACGCGGGATCAGCAGTGGTTCGTGGTAGACAGCGGCACGCAGCTGCTGGATACGCCCGGCGTGCTGTGGCCCAAATTTGAGGATCAGATGGTGGCTCAGCGGTTGGCATATACCGGCGCTATCCGTGACGAGATTTTGGACAGCGAGGAGCTGGCTTGTGGGCTACTTTCCATTCTGCATCGGCAGTATGAGCCGATGCTGCGCGAGCGGTATAAGCTGACCGGCGAATTACCGGAGGATCCCTATGAGCTGTTGGAACTCATCGGCCGCAAACGCGGTATGCTGATTTCCGGCGGCGAGGTCAACACCGAGCGAGCGGCGATCATGCTTCTCGACGAATTCCGCGGCGGAAAGCTTGGCAGGATCACACTGGAGCTGCCGCAGGAATAAGATCATTACAGAAAGGCAGGGTAACGTATGCAACAGAACACGGAAGAGCAAGTCAAAAAGTCATCGTCGCTGTTTGAGTGGGCGCAGATCCTCTGTGCCGCGCTCATCGTTATCACCCTGCTGTATACCTTTGTAGGTCGTTTGATCAATGTGAAAGGGCATTCGATGGAGAATACCCTGACCAACGGTGAGCAGTTATTGCTGTCGGGCCGGCCCTATAAGCCTGAGCGGGGCGATATCGTGGTCGTCAGCCGCGGCACGGAGATCGAGCCACTGATAAAGCGTGTCATCGGTCTGCCGGGGGATGCCATTCGTATTGATGAGGAAAGCGGCACCGTGTTTCTCAACGACACGGTGCTGGATGAACCGTATATCATCGGCAAAACCGCGACAGAGGGTATGATTGCCGAGATCACAGTGCCGGAGGGTCAGCTGTTTGTGATGGGTGATAACCGCGCACCGGGTGGGTCACTGGACAGTCGCATACTCGGCTGTGTGTCGCAAAGCGACGTGGTGGGCAAAGCGGTGTATCGCATCATGCCGTTTCAGCGGATGGGAGGTCTGTACGGTGACTAATGCGGAATTCGATGAAGCCATCCGCGTCGAGGGCGCAACCCTTCTTTGCGGCGTGGACGAGGCCGGACGCGGCCCGTTGGCCGGCCCGGTATTTGCTGCGGCGGTCATTCTGCGGCCGGATGCTGTGCCGGAGGGACTGAACGACTCAAAAAAGCTCTCAGAGAAAAAGCGAGAAGCGCTGTTTGACGATATCTGCCGTGAGGCGTTGGCGTATTGCATCGCCAGTGCGTCGGTGGAGGAGATCGAAGAGATCAATATCCTGCAGGCCACCTATCTGGCAATGCGGCGAGCGATAGAGGGTCTGTCCGTGACGCCGTCGTTGGCGCTGATCGACGGCAATCGCACGCCACCCGGCCTGACGGTGCCGTCACGCACGTTGGTTAAGGGTGATGCACTGTCGGCGTCCATCGGTGCGGCGTCCATTCTGGCGAAGGTCAGCCGTGATCGTTTGATGTTGGAGCTGGACCGGCAGTATCCGGAATACGCGTTTGCCAAGCACAAGGGCTATGGCACGGCGCTGCATTACGAGCGGCTGGCGGCACACGGTATCTCGCCGGTACATCGTCCCAGTTTTTTGAAGAACATGCACTAGGAGGCGACTGCGGTGGCAGGAGTATCCAAAGGAGCAGCCGGCGAGGTGCTGGCTGCTCGTTACTTACGCGACAAAGGCTATGAGCTGCTCGGTGCCAACTATCGCAGCCGCTTTGGTGAGATCGACATAATTGCTGCAGATGACACGTATATTGTGTTTGTAGAGGTCAAGAGTCGTTCGCAAAACGCCTATTATACGCCGCGCGAAGCGGTAACAGCGACCAAACAGCAACGGATCATCAAAACGGCGTTGCTGTATCTGGCCGAGTATCCGGATGAGCGTCAGCCGCGCTTCGACGTGGTGGAGATCGTGACCGAGGCGGGGCAACCGATGAAGGTGCTGTCGCTCGATCATCTGGAGAGTGCCTACGGCTGCTGAACGTGCTGACCTGCAAAGGAGGAGCGTTCTGTGCGGTTGTTTGATATGCATTGTGACACCCTGTCTGTTTGTTACAAGAGCGGGGTGTCTTTGTGTAATAACGAGTACCATATCGATCTGCGGCGCGGGCGGCAGTACGAGCCGTGGTGTCAGGTGTTTGCGGCTTTTATTCCCGATACCTTGCGCGGCCGAGAGGCGCTTCGGTATTGCCGACGGCTGCTCGGCTTTGCCGCAGAGCAGGAGAAGCGGTTTCCGCAGCAGCTGTCCTTTGTGAGAGATCGCGTGCAGTTGGCAGCCGCCGTTAACAGTGGACGCTGTGGCGGTCTGCTTGCCGTCGAAGGTGGTGCGGCGTTGGCGGGCAGCATCAAGCATATTCAAACGCTGGCGTCGCTCGGTGTGCGCATTCTTACGCTCACGTGGAACGGCGATAACGAGCTGGGACACGGTTGCTTTTCGGAAAGGGGCGAGGGACTGACCGAGTTCGGACGGCGGGCAGTGCGCGAGATGTACCGTGTCGGCATCGTGCCGGACGTATCGCATCTGAATGAGGCCGGTTTCTGGGATGTGGCAACGCTATCCGAAGCGCCGTTTATCGCCAGTCATTCGCTGTCCCGCACGGTGCATGAGCATCCGCGCAATCTTACCGACGCTCAGTTCAAGGAGCTTTGCCGCCGCGGCGGCTTGGTAGGGCTTAATCTCTGCGGCGACCATTTGGGAGAAACGACCTTTGAGGCGGTATATCGCCACGTATCCCATTTTCTGTCGCTCGACGGCGAGTCGGCCATAGCGTTCGGCGGCGATCTCGACGGTATGAAACTGCCGGACGACTGGCAGGGGATCGCCGTTTTTGAAATGTTGGCCGATTATCTATTGAAAAAAGGCATATCCGAGCCGATTTTGGACGGTTTGTTCTTCAAAAATGCCTTCAATTTCTTCTCATCCACTTTACAAGAGAGCAAGGATGAGGTAAAATAAAGAGTAATGGTTTATCAGAATCTTAAAGCAAAGGCGAGGTCAAAGCGTATGATGTACACCAGCACACGGGATCGTTCGGTTCGCGCCACGGCGGCACAGGCGATCACGCAGGGAATTTCCAATGAGGGTGGTCTGTTCGTTCCCGAACAGCTGCCGGTCATTACCAACGAGGAATTGGCGGCCATGGTGTCGCAGAATTATATTGAGCGCGCCGTCACGGTGCTGTCCCGATTCTTGACGGACTTTACCGAGGCGGAGGTGCGCGACTGTGCGGAAGCTGCCTACGGTACCGGACGTTTTCTGGCACCGGAGGTGGCTCCTGTCCGCTCGCTCAAGGATAACGTTCACGTGCTGGAGCTGTGGCACGGCCCGACCTGCGCGTTCAAGGATATGGCGCTGCAGATCCTGCCGCACCTGATGCGCGTTTCGGCGCAAAAGATCTCGGACGGCAAGGAGATCGTGATCCTGGTGGCGACCTCCGGTGATACCGGCAAGGCGGCGTTGGAGGGCTTCCGTGACGCGCCGCACACGCGGATCCTGGTGTTCTATCCGGAAAACGGTGTCAGCCCGATGCAGAAGCTGCAGATGACCACGCAGCAGGGTGGCAACGTCGGTGTGTGCGCCATTCGCGGCAACTTTGACGATGCGCAGAGCGGTGTGAAAGCGATCTTTACCGATCCTGCTATGAGGGACAAGCTGGCAGAGCAGGGGATGATGTTCTCCTCGGCGAACTCCATCAACTGGGGTCGTCTGGTGCCGCAGATCGTGTACTATTTCTCTGCTTACTGTGACTTACTGGCTGCCGGCGCGATCCAAATGGGGGAGACGGTCAACGTCGCCGTTCCCACCGGCAACTTCGGCAACATTCTGGCGGCGTATTATGCGCGTGAGATGGGGCTGCCGGTCGGTCGCTTGATCTGTGCGTCCAACTGCAACAATGTGCTGACGGATTTCATTCGCACCGGCACCTATGACCGTCAGCGGGCTTTCCATACCACCATCTCGCCGTCGATGGATATTCTCATTTCCTCCAATCTGGAGCGGTTGCTGTATCACCTGTCCGGCTGCGATTCCGCATTGGTCGCCGATCTGATGGGGCAGCTGCAAACGACCGGTCGGTACACCGTGCCGGCGGCACTGCTCGAAAAGATCAAGGCGCTGTTTGCCGGTGGTTGGTGTGATGACGAGCAGACGATGGCAGCCATCCGTGATACCTATGCAAAGCAGCAGTATCTGTGCGATACGCATACCGCCGTTGCGGTGGCGGTCTGTGAGCAGTACCGTCGGGAGACCGGCGAAAGCGCGCCGCTCATCGTGGCTTCGACAGCCGATCCGTATAAGTTCTCTGCCAGTGTGCTGCGCGCTTTGGGTGCGGAGCGCGAGGATGAGGATGAGTTTGACAAGGTCGATCGTCTGAACGCGCTGACCGGTGTGCCGATCCCGCCGTCGCTGGCGGCATTGAAGGGCCAGAAGCCGCGTTTCGATCAGGTCTGCAGCCGCGAGACGATGGAAGAGACCGTTTGCGCAATGCTGAAATAAAAGTGGGGTGGCTGTGTGGCACTGTTTGTGTTATCCGATACCCATTTGTCCTTGGCGGCGGATAAGTCAATGACGGTGTTCCGCGGCTGGGACGATTATGTGACGCGTCTGGAGAAAAACTGGCGCGCCTTGGTAAAGCCGGAGGATACGGTGGTCATCGCCGGTGACGTGTCCTGGGCGATGGTGCTGGAAGATACGCTGGAGGATTTCACCTTCTTGCAATCGCTTCCCGGCAGAAAGCTGCTGTTCAAGGGCAACCACGATTACTGGTGGTGTACTCGCCGCAAAATGGATCGCTTTTTGGAAGAAAACGGTCTGGATTCGCTGACCATCGTGCATAACGATGCGGTGGCAGTGGACGGGCGGTTTGCCGTGTGCGGCACCCGCGGCTGGTTTTACGATGACAGCGAGCCAGATAACGGCAAGATCCTGCGCCGTGAGGCGGCGCGGTTAAAGACCTCGCTGGACGCGGCGCTGGCAACCGGACTGGAGCCGATCGTATTTTTGCATTATCCGCCGTTGTTTGACGGTCGGGAGTGCGAGGAGCTGCTGGAGGTGCTGCGCGATTCGCCGGTTCGCCGCTGCTATTACGGACACCTGCACGGTGCAGGGATCCGGCAGGCGTTTGAGGGCGAATGGCAGGGGATCCGGTTCAAATTGACCTCCTGCGACGCACTCTCGTTCTGTCCTTTGCTTATTCCGGACTAAAAACTTTGTAAAACGGCTTAAAAAAGCGAAATAATAGTAGAAATTCTCAGCAGAATGTGGTACAATAACTTGTATTTATAATACATAACTTTGTATTTCAAGGATCTACAAATCATAGGAGGCAACAATCATGGCACTGAAACAGGCAAACAAGGTGGAAACCAACCGCGTGGAGCTCGAGATCGAGGTCGGCGCAGAAGCATTTGAGGCGGCTGTCCAGGCGGCGTATCGCAAGAACGTCTCCAAGATCAACGTCCCCGGCTTCCGCAAGGGCAAGGCGCCCCGCGCGATCGTGGAGAAGATCTACGGCACCGGTGTGTTCTACGAGGATGCGATCAACGATCTGTATCCCACCGCGCTGGACGAGGCGATCCGCGAGTCCGGTTATGAATACGTGGAGGATAAGGTCGATCTGGACGTCGTTTCCGTCGGCGCCGAGGGTCTGTGCTTCAAGGCGGTCATCACCGTGAAGCCGGAGATCGAGGTTGCCGAATACAAGGGCTTGAAAGCCAAGAAAAAGGCTGTCTCCGTGAAGGCGGACGAGATCGAGGCCGAGCTGACCAAGCTGCAGGATCGCAACTCCCGTCTGGTGACGGTCGAGGATCGCGCTGCGGCCGAGGGTGACACGGTCGTGTTCGATTTCGACGGCTACGTGGACGACGTGGCTTTCGAGGGCGGCAAGTCGGAGAACTATTCTCTGGTGCTGGGCTCCGGTCAGTTTATCCCGGGCTTTGAGGAGCAGATCGTCGGCAAGAAGCCGGAAGAGGCGTTTGACGTCAACGTTACCTTCCCCGAGGAGTATCACGCTGCCGAGCTGGCCGGCAAACCGGCAGTTTTCAAGTGCGTGCTGCACGAGGTCAAGACCAAGGAGATGCCCGAGCTGAACGACGATTTCGCCAAGGATTGCAGCGAGTTTGATACGCTGGATGAGCTGAAGGCGGATATCAAGGCCAAGCTGAAGCAGCAGAAGGACCGTGCCGCCGACGAGGCATTTGAGACCGAACTGATGGAACAGCTGTGCGCCAACGTCAAGGGTGAGATCCCCGAGGCGATGTATGAGAACCGTATCAACGAGAGCGTGCAGGATTTCGGCTACCGTCTGCAGATGCAGGGCCTGGATCTGGATACCTACATGAAATATACCGGTATGGATATGGAAAGCTTCCGCGGCGGCTTCCGCGAGCAGGCTGAGCGTTCTGTGAAGGTGCGTCTGGCGCTGGAGAAGATCGCGGCGTTGGAGAACCTCGCTCCCTCCGATGAGGATGTCGAGGCGGAATTCAAGAAGTACGCCGACCAGTACTCCATGGAGATCGATAAGATCAAGTCGCTGATCCCGGATGCCAGCATCCGCGGTGACCTGGCGGTTTCCAAGGCGATGGATCTGGTGAAGGCCAACGCGGTCGCTCCGACCAAGGCGAAGGCAAAGAAAGAGGATTAACATCCCCGAACCTGTCCCATATTAACAAAAGTGATTGCCGAGAAAGGATGAGCATTATGAGTAGTTTGGTACCTTACGTAGTCGAGCAGACCAGCCGCGGTGAACGCAGCTACGATATTTTCTCCCGTCTGCTGAACGACCGCATTATTATGCTGTCGGATGAAGTCAACGATGCGACAGCCTCCTTGGTGGTGGCACAGCTTCTGTATTTGGAAGGACAGGATCCAGATAAGGATATCCATCTGTATATCAATTCTCCGGGCGGCTCCATTTCGGCAGGTATGGCGATCTACGACACGATGCAGTTCATCAAGTGCGACGTGTCCACCATCTGCATCGGTATGGCGGCAAGCATGGGTTCTTTCCTGCTGGCAGCCGGTGCCAAAGGCAAGCGTCTGGCCCTGCCGAACAGCGAGATCATGATCCATCAGCCGCTGGGCGGTGCGAAGGGTCAGGCCAGCGACATCAAGATCCAGGCGGAGCATATTCTGTTTATTCGCAACCGGATGAACACCCTGCTTTCCCAGATGACAGGTCAGTCGCTGAAGGTGATCGAGAAGGACACCGACCGCGACAATTGGATGACGGCGGAGGACGCGGTCAAGTACGGTCTGATCGATAAGGTCATTGAGAAGCGCGCTTGATCGTATCAACACTATAATGACAGAGAGGATATAACACATGCCGAAGAACGACGAAACCCGGCCGATCAGCTGCTCCTTTTGCGGCAAGGCACAGGATGAGGTATACCGCTTGATCGCGGGCCCCGGTGTCTATATCTGCAACGAGTGCATCGAGCTTTGCATGGACATCCTGGAGGATGGCGCTCACTTTTCCAACAAGCGTGCCTTGGATGCGGAGGCATCGTTCACACTGCCCACTCCCAAGGAGATCAAAAAATCGCTGGATGAGTATGTGATCGGGCAGGATGCCGCAAAGGTGGCGCTGTCCGTGGCGGTGTACAATCACTATAAGCGTATCTTTATGCAGAAAGAGAGCGACGTGGAGATCGGTAAGAGCAACGTGCTGCTGCTCGGTCCCACCGGTGTCGGTAAGACTGCACTGGCTCAAACGCTGGCGAAAACGCTGAACGTACCGTTCGCGATCGCCGATGCTACCACACTGACCGAGGCCGGCTACGTGGGCGAGGACGTGGAGAACATCCTGCTTCGTCTGATCCAGGCCGCGGAGGGCAACGTCGAGCGCGCTCAGCGCGGTATCATCTATGTGGATGAGATCGACAAGGTCGCCCGCCGCAGTGAGAACCCCTCCATCACCCGCGACGTCAGCGGTGAGGGCGTGCAGCAGGCGCTGCTGAAGATTCTGGAGGGTACGGTGTCGAACGTTCCCCCGAACGGCGGCCGTAAGCACCCGCAGCAGGAATTCATCCAGATCGATACCAGCAACATTCTGTTTATTCTCGGCGGTGCGTTTGATGGGATCGAAAAGATCGTGGAGAAGCGCGTGTCGTCCGGTGCTATGGGCTTCGGAAACGAGGTCAAGTCCAAGAAGGATATGGAGCAGGGTGAGATGTATCGCCAGGTCGTGCCGCAGGATCTGATCAAATTCGGTCTGATTCCCGAGTTGGTCGGCCGCATGCCGGTCATCACGGCGCTCCAGCCGTTGGACGTGGATGCCCTCATCCAGATCCTGAGTAAGCCGCGCAACGCGTTGCTTAAGCAGTATACCAGCCTGCTCAAGATGGACGGTGTCGAGCTTGTGTTCGAGCCGGATGCCTTGGCAGCGGTTGCTGAGGAAACGCTCAAGCGTAACACCGGTGCGCGCGGTCTGCGCTCGGTGATGGAAGAACTGCTGACAGAACTCATGTTTGCGCTTCCTACCGATTACACGGTGGAAAAGGTCGTTATCACGCGGGATTGCGTGGTGAACGGCGCCTTGCCGGAGATGGTCAAAAACCCCGAAAAGAAGCCGAACCGCATCAAAACGCCGGGCAAAAAGGTGACCCGCCGCAAGGTGACGGCCTAACAATTCAGCTTAAAAGGTCAGCAGTCGCCCGCAGGGATGCGTCCGGTTGCTGACTTTTCGCACATTTTTGCGGTCGCCGCAGACCGCCTTTCCGTTCAGCGAACGTCGCTGAAACACACAGGAGTGAACACAGATGAAATCGTTACAAAAGCGGATATCCCGCGTTTCCACACTGCCGCTGCTGGCTTTGCGCGGCTTGGTGGTCTTTCCGCAAACATCGGTTACATTCGACGTGGGACGCGAGAAGTCCATTGCTGCTCTGCAGGAGGCAATGGCGGCGGATCAATGCCTGTTTTTGGTGTCTCAAAAGGACGTCGGCGTTGAAGATCCGTCTCTTGAACAATTGCATAAGACCGGCGTGGTCGTACGTATCCGTCAAGTGCTGCACATGCCGTCGAACAGTCTGCGCATTATGGTGGAGGGCTTGTACCGCGCACGTATCCGCACGGTGATCCAAAGCGATCCGGTGTGTATGGTAGAGGTCAAGGAATGCCAGAACCGCCCGCTGGCCGAAGCCGCGGAGGCTGCCGCCTACCGCCGGGAGTGCTTGACGTATTTTGAACGGTATACGTTGCTGTCGGGCGAGATCGATGAGGAGTCGCGCCGTACGATCGCCGCGATCAAGGACGTCGCGCTGTTGGCTGACCGTATGACCGACCGTCTGCCTGCCCCCGCGGATGAGAAGCAGCCGATACTGGATGCGCTCATCCTTGAAAAGCGGCTGCAGTTGTTGCTCAAACTGTTGGCCTCCGAGGTGGAGATCCTGGAGCTGGAGCGCGGCATTGAAAAGCGCGTCCAGACCGCTATCGATAAGAATCAACGCGATTACTATCTGCACGAGCAGATGAAGGTGATCGCTTCCGAATTGGGTGAAGAGGACGACCCGGTGGGGGAGGCTGAGGAACTGCGTCGCAGCGTCCGTGACCGTCATCTGCCGCAGGAGGTCGAGCAGAAGCTGCTCAAGGAGTGCGATAAGCTGGCAAAAATGCCGTTTGGCTCGCACGAGGCGACCGTCGTCCGTCTGTACCTCGACACCTGCCTGGGCCTGCCGTGGGGTCAGTTCTCCAAGGAACGTCTTGATCTGGAGGCGGCAAGTCGGGTGCTGGAACGGGACCACTATGGCCTCAAAAAGGTCAAAGAACGCATTTTAGAGCTGCTTGCGGTGCGTTGCCTGACCGGCGGCACCAAAGGGCAGGTCATCTGTCTGGTAGGCCCTCCGGGTGTGGGTAAGACCTCCATTGCCAAGTCCATTGCCGAGGCGTTGGGGCGTACCTACGTACGGGTATCCTTGGGTGGCGTACGTGATGAGGCGGAGATCCGCGGTCATCGCCGTACATACATCGGCTCTAAGTCGGGACGCATTATTGAAGCGCTCATTCATGCCAAGACCTCTAACCCGCTGATCTTGTTGGATGAGATCGACAAGCTGGCCACCGCTCACAACGGTGATCCGTCGTCGGCACTACTGGAGGTGCTGGATACCGAGCAAAACGTGGCATTCCGCGATCATTATCTGGAGCTGCCGTACGATCTGTCGCAGGTGTTGTTTATCACGACGGCTAATAATGCGGAGGACATTCCCGCGCCGCTGTATGACCGTATGGACGTTATCACGCTGTCGAGCTACACAGCGGAGGAAAAGTTTCATATTGCCCGCGAACATCTTGTCAAGAAGCAGCTTAAGCTGAACGGTCTGAACGGTCGCCAGTTTCGTTTGACAGACGATACGCTACGCTTGCTCATTGATGGATATACCCGCGAGGGCGGTGTCCGCAATCTGGAACGCAGTATTGCGACGCTGTGCCGCAAGTGCGCACAGAAGATCGTCTCCGGCGAGGTCAAGAGCCTGAGCATCCGTGCAGCGGACGTGGAGGGCTATCTCGGACCGCGTCGCTTCAAGGACGATGAGGCCGCACACCGTGATGAAGTGGGCGTGGTCAACGGTCTGGCGTGGACAGCGGTCGGCGGTGAAACGATGCCGATCGAGGTTGCTGTGCTGGAGGGTACCGGCAAGGTGGAGCTGACCGGATCGCTCGGCGATGTGATGAAGGAGTCAGCACGCGCGGCGATCAGTTACGTGCGCTCCCGTGCCGATCGTTGGAACATTGATGGTGATTTTTACAAGACGAAGGATATTCACATTCACGTGCCGGAGGGCGCTGTGCCAAAGGATGGGCCCTCGGCCGGTGTGACGATGGCAACGGCTATGGTGTCGGCGTTGACCGGCATTCCGGTACGCCACGACGTGGCGATGACCGGTGAGATCTCTCTGCGAGGCCGCGTGCTGCCGATCGGAGGTCTGAAAGAAAAGACGATGGCGGCGTACCGCCATAACCTGACCACTGTGGTCATTCCGCAGGCGAATGAGCCGGATCTGGCCGAAGTGGACGATGCCGTTCGCAGCAAGTTGCGGTTTGTGACCGCACAGACGATGGATACGGTGATCGAGACCGCGTTGGTACCGCAGTAAAGGAGAGGGGTGGCAGACATGAAGATCGAATCGGCGCAATTTGAATTATCGGCGGGACTTGGTAGTCAGCTGCCGCCGTCCACGCTGCCGGAGGTAGCGGTCTCCGGTCGCTCGAACGTGGGAAAATCGTCGCTCATCAATCGACTTCTTAACCGAAAATCGTTAGCGCGTACCAGCGCCACACCCGGCAAGACCATCACGGTCAACTTTTATCGTTTGGATACGATGCGGTTGGTCGATCTTCCCGGTTACGGCTATGCCAAGCTGTCGCATTCCGAAAAACAGCGCTTTTCCAAAGCGATCGGTGAATATCTGGGCGATGACCGTGACCTGCGTTTGGTGCTTCAGCTTATTGATATGCGTCACAAGCCGACCGCGGATGATCGCCAGATGTTGGCGTTTTTGTCCGAGAACGAAGTACCGTTTATGGTGGTGCTTACGAAATCGGACAAGCTCAACCGTACCGAGCGTGAACAGCAGCTGCGGATGTTTGAACAGGAGTTTTCCGAATATGAAGGGCTGTATTGGCTTCCGTTTTCCTCGCAGAACGGCGAGGGCGTTGACGAACTGAGGCAGATACTCTGCGATGTGACCGAGGAATAAAACGGCGACAGGGTGAAACGCTATGAGCGGAAACAGCAAGCGAGCGGACACGACACCTGAGATCGAAGCACTGTCCCTGGTGGTGGAACCGCTGATGCTGAACGAGGGTCTAGACGTGGCCAGCGCCGATGATCCGGATAGTATGCCGCTTGCGACCGATGGACTATGGATGCCGTGGGCATGATCGTTTTGTAATTTTTTCGCGCGTGTATTCTTTGGCTGTTTGGGGCATACTAGGTACGGCGGATACGGTGTATTCGTCGGATCTCAGCTGAAGGAGGTACCGGTATGGAAATCAACACTTGCAAGGAAAACAAGGCGATCCAGTGTTCGGTGCAGCAGTGTCGCTATCATTGCACGGAAGGCAATTACTGCTCGCTGAATTCGATCAAGGTGGGTACGCACGAAGCGAACCCGACCATGTGTGAATGCACGGACTGTCAGTCGTTCCAGTGTAAATAAGCACAAACAAAAGGGAGGAAACCGTACGGTTTCCTCCCTTGATTTATGCGGTTATGCCAGCAGATCCTTCATCGTATACAAGCCGGCAGGCTTGCCGACCAAAAATGCCGCCGCGTTGACGGCACCGGAAGCGAAGATCTCCTTGGACATCGCCGTGTGCGACAGGCTGATGCATTCGTCGTGACCGGCAAACAGGATCTCGTGCTCGCCCACGATGGTGCCGCCGCGGATCGAGCTGAAGCCGATCTCGTGCGGGTCACGCTTTTCGCGAACGGATTGACGGTCATACACGTATTTGGGCGTGTATGACAGGCCGTCGGACACGGCCTGTGCCAGCATCAGTGCCGTACCGGACGGCGCGTCGATCTTCTGGTTATGGTGCTTTTCGATGATTTCGATATCAAACGAATTGCCGAGCACCGAGGCCGCTTTTTTAGCAAGCTCGGCCAGCAGGCTGACACCCAACGACATATTGGCGCTGGAGAACAGCGCCACGTGCTGCGCCGCGTCACGCACCGACAGCAGTTCCTCCTCCGACAGACCGGTGGTGGCGATCACCGCCGGGATACCGTGTTCCCGCGCGAACGTCAACACGCCGGGTAGGGCGGAGGGGTGGGAAAAATCAATCAGCACATCCGCCTCAACATCGCAGTTGGCGGGATTGGCATACACCGGATAACCGGCGGTCGATTCGGTGTTGCGGTCAAAGCCGGCAACGATCTCGCAATCGCAGCGCTCTTTGACGCAAGCGGTAACTGCGCGGCCCATTTTGCCGTTGCAGCCGCAAACGATCAGCCTGATCATACAAACATCCTTTCCGTACAGCGATCACACCAATGCGTAACGCTGCAGCACTTTGTTCAAACGCTCCTTGGCTGCCGCATCCATTTCGTACAGCGGCAGACGGCATTCACCGACGTTCATCCCCATCTGGTTCATCGCTTCCTTGACCGGGATGGGGTTGACATCCATAAACAGCGCATTGGCCAGATCCAGATACTCCAGCTGCAGCCGCAGACTTTCCTCCGGCTTGCCGTCAAACCACGCGGCGCACAGATCATGGACCGCCTGCGGTACGACGTTGGACAGCACCGAGATGACGCCTTTACCACCGAGTGCCAGCGTCGGGACGATGAGATCGTCGTTGCCGGAATAGATCGGAATATCGCACAGCGAGGCGAGGATCGCCGTTTCCGACAGATTGCTGCTTGCCTGCTTGATGGCGTTGATCTGGGGGATCTTGTACAGCTCTGCCACGGTTTCCGGCTTGAGGTTCACGCCGGTGCGGGTGGGGACGTTGTACAGGATCATCGGCAGATCCACCGAGGCGGCGATCTTGCTGTAATGAGCGATCAGACCGCGCTGGGAGGTCTTATTGTAATAAGGCGTGACCAACAGCAAGCCATCTGCGCCCATTGCCTTGGATTCGCGGGACATATAAATAGCATGCTCCGTGTTATTGGAGCCGGTACCGGCGATTACCGGCACGCGGCCGTTGGTATGCTCGATCGCCACGCGCAGGGCTTCGAGATGCTCACCGTCCTCCAACGTGGGGGCTTCGCCGGTGGTGCCGACAGCCACGATGGCGTCGGTACCGTTTTCGATCTGGAAATCAATGAGCTCGCGGTACTTGTCGAAATTGATACTTCCGTCCGGGTTCATCGGGGTGACGATCGCCACGCCCGCGCCGGTAAAGATGGCCGGTTTACTCATACAATGACCTCCTTTTCGGAATGAAAGGGTCAATCCATATAACCTTCGGCGCACAACAGCTCGGCGAGCAGGACCGCACCACCGGCGGCACCGCGCAGGGTGTTGTGGGACAGACCGACGAACTTATAGTCGTACTGCGTATCCTCGCGCAGACGGCCGAGCGAGATCGCCATACCGCCTTCCAGACCGCGATGCAGGCGGGTCTGCGGCATATTGTCCTCCTCAAAATAGTGCAGGAACTGCTTGGGGGCGCTGGGAAGCTCCAACTCCTGCGCACGGCCGCGGAAAGAGGCCCAGGTCTCCAGGATCTCTTCGCGGGTGGGCTTCTTTTCAAACGAGCAGAACACCGCGGCGAAGTGACCGTCGGTGACAGGTACGCGCAGGCACTGTGCGGTGAAGGCGGGAGCCTTCGCCGGGACGATCACGCCGTTTTCGACGCGACCCCAGATCTTCAGCGGTTCCTGCTCGGATTTTTCCTCCTCACCGCCGATGTAGGGGATGAGGTTATCCACCATTTCGGGCCAGCGCTCAAAGGTCTTGCCGGCGCCTGAAATAGCCTGATAGGTGCAGACGAGCGACTTGGTGATGCCGAACTTGGACAGCGGGAACAGCGCCGGCACATAGCTCTGCAGCGAGCAGTTGGACTTGACCGAAATGAAGCCGCGCTTGGTACCCAGACGCTTGCGCTGATAGGGGATGACCTCGACGTGGTCGGCGTTCAACTCGGGGATGATCATCGGAACATCCGGCGTGCCGCGATGGGCGCTGTTGTTGGAGACCACGGGGCATTCCGCTTTAGCATACGCTTCTTCCAGCGCTCGGATCTCCGCCTTCGGCATATCCACGGCGCAGAAGACAAAATCGGCCTTGGCGGCGACCTCCTCGACGTTCGAGGCGTCATACACGATCATATTCTTGAGGGACTCCGGCAAGGGAGCAGTCATCGCCCACCGGTTGCCGATGGCTTCCTCATAGGTCTTGCCGGCAGAGCGGGGGCTGGCGGCCAATACACTGACCTTAAACCACGGATGCTCCGCAAGCAGAGTGGCAAACCGCTGACCGACCATACCGGTACAGCCGATGATGCCGACGTTATACGTTTTCATACGATACAATCCTTTCCGGAAAGAAAATTTAAGAATACACCGGAAACAGCAGTGTGAAACACACAGAGAATCCCGGATATCCACTTGACTTTTGTCGTTTCCTATTGTAGCATTAAGTGATGAAGATGTCAATAATCGCGGGCGCGTGAAAGCCCGATTGGAGTACGATTTTTAATGGAAATGAAACGTCAGGACTTTAATTATGAGCTGCCGCAGGAGCTGATCGCGCAGGAACCGTTGGAACCGCGGGATCATTCGCGACTGTTGGTACTTGACCGCACGACCGGTATGCGCAGTGATCGGCATTTTTACGACGTCGAAGATATATTGCAACCGGGCGATTGTCTCATCCTGAACGACAGCCGCGTGCTGCCGGCGCGGTTGTACGGCAACCGTAAGGAGACCGGCGCGGCGGTCGAGTTACTGCTTCTAAATCCGCAGGGACACGACGTTTGGGAGGTGCTTGCCGGTCCGGGCCGTAAGGCGCGCCCCGGCGACGTACTGACCTTCGGCGGTGGGCTGCTGGATGCTGAGGTACTCGAGATCTTGCCGGGCGGTAATCGTTTGGTCAAGTTTCGGTATGAGGGCAATTTCTACGCGCTGCTCGAGCAGATCGGCCAGATGCCGCTGCCACATTATATTACGCACGAGCTGCGTGATACAGAACGCTACCAGACGGTTTATTCCCGCGAACTGGGCTCTGCCGCGGCGCCGACCGCCGGGTTGCATTTCACGCCCGAGCTGTTGGAACGGCTGAAAAATAAAGGTGTTAGTATCGGCTTTGTGACGCTGCACGTCGGGCTCGGTACGTTCCGTCCGGTCAAGGAGGAGAACATTCTCGATCATAAGATGCATTCCGAGCATTACGAGCTGTCGGAGGAAACAGCAGCACTTATCAACCGTACCCGCGCTGCGGGCGGCCGCGTGTTTGCGGTGGGAACCACCAGCTGCCGCACGTTGGAAAGTGTCGGATTGACCGATGGCGTGGTGAAGGCCGCGGAGGGCTGGACGGAGATCTTTATTTACCCCGGTTATCAGTTTCAGGTGTTGGACGGCTTGATTACCAATTTTCATCTGCCGGAAAGCACACTGATCATGCTGGTGTCGGCGTTTGCAGGGCATCAGTTGACGATGGAGACCTACCGTTATGCGGTGGAACAGCGGTATCGCTTTTTCAGTTTCGGCGATGCGATGCTGATTGTATAGGTGATTTTGTAGGGGCGACTATCAGTCGCCCGCGGGCGGCAGGTTGCCGCCCCCTACATTCACATATCCCGTAAACTTCGGTGACGCGAGGCTGATTCAGTAATAACAGGAGACAACTATGGAGATTTTGAAAACTTGCGGTGCAGCGCGCCGCGGCGTGCTGGAAACGCCGCACGGCACGGTGCAGACCCCCGCGTTTATGAACGTGGCGACCTGCGGTGCTATCAAGGGCGCGGTGTCGGCCTATGACTTAAAGGATATCAAATGTCAGGTGCAGCTGTGTAATACCTATCATCTGCATCTGCGCCCCGGCGAGGATCTGGTGCGTGAGATGGGCGGCCTGCACGGATTTACCGGTTGGGATGGCCCTATCCTGACCGACAGCGGCGGCTTCCAGGTGTTTTCACTGGCCAAGCTGCGGCGCATCGGAGAGGAGGGCGTTACATTCTCGTCCCACATCGACGGACGGCGGTTGTTTATCGGTCCGGAGGAAAGTATGCGCATCCAATCCAAGCTTGGCTCGACCATTGCGATGGCATTTGACGAGTGCGTGGAAAATCCGGCCAAATACGATTATTCCGCCCGTTCCTGCCAGCGCACGACGCGTTGGCTGAAGCGCTGTGTGGCGGAAATGGAAAAGTTGCGTGAACAGCCCGATACCATCAATCCCAAGCAGTGGCTGTTCGGTATCAATCAGGGCTGCACCTTTGAGGATCTGCGTATTCAGCACATGCAGGAGATCGCGGAGCTGGATCTGGACGGCTACGCCATCGGCGGTCTGGCGGTGGGTGAGCCGACCGAGGATATGTACCGTATTCTGGATGCGGTCGTGCCGCATATGCCGGTGAACAAGCCTCGGTATTTGATGGGCGTGGGCACGCCGGAGAACATTCTGGAGGGTGTCCGCCGCGGTGTGGATCTCTTTGACTGTGTGATGCCCGCGCGCAACGCGCGTCACGCTCACGTGTTCACGTGGGAGGGGCATCGCAATATGCTCAACCAGAAATACGAGCACGATCCGCTGCCACTGGACGAGTCCTGTGATTGCCCGACTTGCCGCCGTCATTCGCGCGCGTATATCCGCCATCTGTTCAAGGCAAACGAAATGCTGGCGATGCGGCTGTGCGTGATGCACAATCTGTATTTTTATAACACTCTAACCGAGCGTATTCGCGAGGCGCTGGAAAACGGCACCTTTGATGCGTTTTATGAGAAATACCGCGGTGTACTGGATCGCCGGATATAAATGTAAACTTTTTATGTTTTTTGCAATATCTCTTGCTTTCGCGGCAAAACTTCGGTATAATGGTAAAGATCACTTTGGAGGTGTAAAGTTATGGTTACTGTAACGTCTTTGACTGCTGCAGCGGCTGCAAACGGAGGCAGCATGGGCCTTGTCGGTATGCTGGTCATGTGGGGCGCCATCATCGGTGTGATGTACTTTCTGATGATCCGTCCGCAGCGCAAAAAGCAGAAGGAAGAGCAGAAGATGCGCGAGAACGTCCGTGTGGGTGATGAGATCACCACCAACGGCGGTATCTGCGGCCGCATCCTGAACATCAAAGAGGACACGTTTGTCATCGAGACCAGCGTGGATCGCAGCAAGATGGTCATCAAAAAGTGGGCCATGCAGAGCTGTGACACCGTTCACGATGATCCGGTGGATGACGACGATGACGATGATGACGATATCTAATTCGTTCTGACGGTACTATTTCCCGCCGCCATCGCATACGCTGATGATGTGATCTGAAGTGGATGCGGAGGGGGAGCAATGAACACGCGTAAAGAAAACCTGTCGGTACTGTCAAGGATCCTGCGCCCGGTTATGATCGGTGCAGGAGTCGGCATCTTGGTATGCTTGGTGCTGTTGCTTGCGGCAGCGGCGATCCTGGCATCGGTTCAGCTGCCGCAAGCGGCGGTAACACCCATTGCTATGGTGGTGCTATCAGTTGCAGCGTTGGTTTCCGGCTTTGTGGCGGCGCGTATCGCCCGCGAACGGGGCTTGCTGTACGGTGCCGGCTGTGGAATGCTGCTGTTTCTCATTACGGCGATCGCCGGACTAGGTGCAGAGCAGACCGCACAGGGTTCACTCTTGCTTTTGAAATTGGCTCTCGCAGCAGGCTGCGGCGCTCTCGGCGGTATCGTCGGCGTCAATCTCAAGCGTCGGTAACACGCAAACAGAACGGGGCGGAGCCATCCGCCCCGATTTTGGTTTTGTCCGGCATATCCGCTTTGCACGGTGCATAGAATGCAGTGTGTGAAACGGAGGAATTGGTATGAGACGGAAGAGGACAAACCGTGTAGGACGCTTTATCACCGACAATCGCCGCTTGCTTGCGTTCTTGCTGCTGCCCATCGGCGGCTGTGTTTGCGGTATGGTGCTGTACGGTCTGGTACAGCCCGCTGAATGGCTCGGGTTGCTGACCGTGGAATCGGTGTCGCGCAGCTTTTCCGGTGTGTTTTCGCAGCTGTTTGAGTCGTGTTTTCAGCCGGTGCTGCTGTTGGCACTGCTGTTTATAGCCGGTTTGTCTGCGTGCGGCGCGCCGATCGCCGTGGTGATCCCGATCTTTTGGGGACTCGGTCTCGGTATGACACAGGCCTGCTACTATGCCAACGGCTGGCAAGGCCTGTTGGTGGTTGCCGCGGTGATGCTACCGCATTCGGCGATGGAAGCGGTCGCGTTGCTGATGGCTTCCTCCGAGTGCTTGAGGATGTCGCTGCGGTTTACGGTGCTGTTGTTGCCTCGTTCGGCGCATTGCGGTGGGCTGTGGCAGGAATTTCGGTTGTATTGTTTTCGCTTTTTAGTGCTGCTGTTGCTGCTGTTTGGCGCGGGTGCGTTGGATGTCGCAATGCGGCTGATATTTGCAGGTTGGCTCTAGGAAGTGCAAGAAAAGGAGTGTCAGTATGGCAGGACTGTTCGGAATGTTCGATCAAAGCAAACCGGGTCCCGGTGTATCGAAGAACGAACCCGAAAAGAAGGCGTTTTTCAAATTTTGGGAATTGTATGGCCGAAAATTCTGGAAACTGGTTGTCGCAAATCTGTTGTACGTACTGGTTTCACTACCGGTCGTTACGCAGGGCCTGGCGCAGGCCGGCTTGACCTACGTTACCCGCAACTACGTGCGAGAGAAGCACGTGTTCCTCAAGTCGGATTTCTTTGAGACCATTAAGAAGAACTGGAAGCAGGCATTGGTTGTCGGTATTCTGGAGCTGGTCGTGGGTGCGATCATGGCGTTTGCCCTGTATTTTTACTGGATGAGCGCGATGACTGCCGAGACGTTCTCGTTTGTCTCTATGATCCCGGTCATACTGGCGCTGTTTATGGTGATGATGTTCGTATTTACGCGGTACTATTTGTACCTGCAGATGATCACCTTCAAAATGTCGTTCAAGCAGCTGATCCGCAACAGCGTGCTGTTTGCAATGGCGGGTGTCAAGCAGAACCTGCTCATCACGTTAGCGCTGGTCGCGATCTACGCACTGATGGTCGTGTCACTGATCTACGCGTTCTGGTTTGCGCTTCCCGTTGTTATCGCGTTGCTGGTGTTTGTTTTGCCGGCGTTCCGTTCGTTCCTGATCCAGTTTACAATTTTCCCGCTGGTCAAGAAGGCTATCATTGATCCGTATTACAAGGAACATCCCGAAGCGGATATCGACAAGCGCCACGATCTGAATTTGGATGTGGATGAGGCGGTGAGCCAAAAAGCCGAGGAGGACGAGCCGGTATTTACCGACGTTGTCAGCCGCGGCGAGCGCGAGGTCTCGGTCGTTCCGAAGCAGTACAGCGATTCGGATCTGCGGCGCGGCAAGAGACTTGGCCGCCAGACGGATGACGACGATGACGGCACCATCTGATACGACATATAAGAAGCGCCCCTCCGAATGATTCGGAGGGGCGCTGTTTTAATGGGTTTATTTCTTGTTGAAGCTGTCCTTGAGGGAAACGGCACGGTTGAATACCGGCTTATCCGCAGCGCTGTCTACGTTATCAACACAGAAGTAGCCGAGACGCAGGAACTGGAATGCGGTGGGGGCTTCCGCCGGAAGGATGGCGGCTTCCACCTTGCAGTTTTCCAACGTTTCCAGAGAGGTCTCGTTCAGGCACTCCAGAAAACTCTTGTCGCCGCCTTCGGGTTCGGCATCGGCAAACAGCGAGCTGTACAGACGCACCTCGGCATCCTTAGCGGTAGCAGCATCCACCCAATGAATGGTGCCGCGCACCTTGCGGCCGTCCGGCGTGTTGCCACCGCGGGTCTCGGGGTCGTAGGTCGCCAAGATCTCGACGACATTGCCCTGCTCGTCCTTGACACAGCCGGTGCAGCGGACAACGTACGCGGACTTCAGGCGAACCTCGTTGCCGGGGAACAGACGGAAGTAGCCCTTGACCGGCTCTTCCATAAAGTCGTCCTGCTCGACCCACAGCGACCGCGAGAAAGACACCGGATGCGTGCCGCGGTCGGGGTAGGAGGGATGATTTTCCATGGCAAAGGTTTCGCTCTCACCCTCCGGATAGTTGGTGATGGTGAGCTTGACGGGACGCAGCACCGCCATAGCACGGGTGGCGTTCTCGTTGAGATCCTCGCGCAGGCAATGCTCCAGCAGGGCGACTTCTACGGTGCTGGGCACCTTGGCAACACCGACACGCTCAATGAAATTACGAACCGAGGCGGGTGTGTAGCCGCGGCGGCGCAGACCGCGCAGGGTGGGCATACGAGGATCGTCCCAACCGGAGACGAAGCCCTCCTCCACCAACTGACGCAGTTTTCTCTTGGACATGACGGTGTAGTTGATGTTAAGACGCGCAAATTCGATCTGGCGCGGCTTGCCGGGCAGATCGGCGTTCTCTACCACCCAGTTGTACAGTGGGCGGTGATCCTCAAACTCCAGAGAGCAGAGTGAGTGAGTGATGCCCTCGATGGCATCCTCCAACGGATGGGCGAAGTCGTACATCGGATAGATGCACCAGCGGTTACCCTGACGGTGGTGCGGAGCGTGGTTGATGCGGTAGATGACCGGGTCGCGCATATTAAAGTTGCCGCTGGCCAGATCGATCTTGGCACGCAGCGCCATCGTGCCGTCGCCAAATTCGCCGGCACGCATACGGGCGAACAGATCCAGGCTTTCCTCGATAGGGCGGTCGCGGTAGGGGCTGACCGCCGGATGGGTCAGATCGCCGCGGTTGGCGCGCATCTCATCGGGAGACAGCTCGCAGACATAGGCGAGTCCTTTTTTGATGAGCGAGACAGCGACATCGTACATCGTCTCAAAGTAATCCGAGGCGAAGTAGAAACGGTCGTCCCAGTCGTAGCCGAGCCAGTGGATATCCTCCTGAATGGCATCGACGTATTCCACATCCTCCTTGGTGGGGTTGGTGTCGTCCATACGCAGATTGCAGATACCGCCGTACTTGACAGCGGTGCCGAAGTCGATGCAGATCGCCTTGGCGTGACCGATGTGGAGATAACCGTTCGGCTCGGGCGGGAAGCGGGTATGCACCTGCATCCCGTAGCAACGGCCGTCGGGCTTGAGCTCCTCGTCGATGATATCGTGGATAAAGTTGCCGCCCATATCGGTGGCAGTGATACGTTCTTCAGACATAATGGTCCCTCCTCAGAGTGATGTAATGGCGGCGTTCAACCGTGCGATGATCTCATCCTTGCCGAGCAGGCTCATGATACCGCACAGATCCGGCGTGTTACGACGGCCGGTAACTGCCACGCGAATAACGGTGCTGACGTCGCCGGCGTGACCTTTATAGGCATCCGGCTGTTTTTTGTATTCCTTGATCTCGGGGCAGAAGCCGAGCGAAGGACACAAGGCTTTGATGGTATCAAACCACGCTTGCTTGTCCTGCGTGGGATCATACACTGCGGGATAGGCGGTGAGGATCGCGCGGATGTCCTCGGCGGCGAGCTGCTCCGGCCACGGATACGCCGTGGGGCGCTCAAAGAAGTAAGCGGTGTATTCCGGAACCTCGCTCCAACGGGAAAGGTCCTTGCGGGGCTTCGGACCGCCGCGATCAATGGCAAAGATACCGCGGGTGAAGGTCAGATCGGCGGTCAGCTTTTCATAGAAAGCCGGATCCTGTTCCCGAGCCCAAGACAGCACCGCTTCGGTGACGGTGTCGGCATCCATGCCGGCAATGACGTTTTTGCTGACGTCGTTGAGCTTGTCCAGATCGAACAGAGCGCCGGAGACGCTCATCTTTTTGAGGTTGAAGGGGAAGGCACTGCGCGGCACACCGGCGTTGCGGCGGCGCCATTCCTCGTAATCGCTGTTGGCGATGGTCAGCAGGTATTCCTGCACGCTGTCTGCGGGATAGCCCTGTTCAGCGTAGAAGTGGACGGCCGCCTCCGGATCCTTGCGTTTGGAGAGCTTGCGTTTGCCGCCATTGTCCTCCTTCATGATGGGGCTGACGTGTGCGTACTTCGGGGGCTTGAAGCCCAGCACGCGGAACAGCTGCAGGTGCAGCGGTACGGAAGCGATCCATTCGTCGCCGCGGATGACGTGGGTGGTACGCATCAGGTGATCGTCCACCGCGTGAGCGAAGTGATAGGTGGGAATACCGTCGGTCTTGAGCAGGACGATATCCTGATCGTTTTCCGGCATTTCAATGGTGCCCTTGATCACGTCGTCAAACTTGATGCGGCGGGATTCATCGCCCGGCGAACGCAGACGCAGCACATACGGCAGACCGGCACGCACCTTTTCCATGGCCTGCTGCGGCGTCAGCGACCGACAAGAGGCGTATTCGCCGTAATAGCCGGTGCGCAGCTTCTGTTCTTCCTGTCCGGCGCGCACAGACTCCAGCTCCTCGGAGGTGCAGAAACAAGGATAAGCGAGACCTTGCAGCAGCAGCGACTTGGCATAGACGTGGTACAGCGACGCACGGTCGCTCTGACGGTACGGACCGTATTCACCGGTCTCCTTGCCGGGAGCCTCGTAGCCTTCGTCGATCACCAGACCGTACCGGCGCAGACCGGAGAGAATATCCGCTGCACCACCATCGACCTCGCGCTTTTTGTCGGTATCCTCCAAGCGGAAATAAAACACACCCTTGGATGCCTGCGCGGTCAGGAAGTTGACCGTGGCGGTAAACAACACACCCAGATGCAGATAACCGGTGGGCGAGGGAGCAATGCGCACGACACGTGCTCCCTCGGGCAATTGTCGCGGGGGATACCGGCGTTCACAATCCTCCGGCGTCTCAGTGACATCCGGAAACAACAGATCGGCTAATTCTTGCAGGGCGCTCATAGGGTGCCTCCTTGATAAAGAAATACATATATACTGATATATTACAATTTTTGGTTGAAAAAGTCAATGTGAGTATGGTATTATAAGAAAAAGAATTTGTGCTAAGGATGATTTTTCATGCAAGAAATGACAAATGCGGTCGAAACGGAGCGTCTGCCGCGCGCTCTCAGCTGTATTCAGCCCACCGGTACTCCCACGCTGGGTAACTATCTGGGTGCGCTGCGCAACTGGGTAGCCATGCAGGATTCGTTCGAGTGCTTTTACGCGGTGGCGGATCTTCACGCCATTACCGTTCGCCAAGAGCCTGCCAAGCTGCGTCAGCAGATCCGCGAAATGTTCGCCCTGCTGCTCGCCATCGGTCTGGATCCCGACAAATCGCTGCTGTTCGTGCAGTCGCAGGTGCCGGAGCATGCGCAGATGGCGTGGTTGCTGTCTTGCCACACCCAGTTCGGTGAGCTGTCCCGTATGACCCAGTTTAAGGATAAATCCGCCAAGCACGCCGATAACATTAACGCCGGTCTGTTCACCTATCCAGTGCTGATGGCGGCGGATATTCTGCTGTACCAGCCGGACCTGGTGCCTGTGGGCGAAGCCCAGAAGCAGCATGTGGAGCTGACCCATACCATCGCTCGCCGCTTCCACGGCATCTACGGCGATGTATTCAAGATTCCCGAACCCTTCATTCCCAAGGTAGGCGCCCGGATTA
>JAZNKN010000044.1:0-22422 GCA_045578625.1 Acutalibacteraceae bacterium
GGTGGAACGACACGCAGGTCGTTCCCTACGGAGTAACAATGGGGTTGTGCGAGGAAACCCCTCCGTCGGGCATTCGCCCGACACCTCCCCTGTTAGGGGAGGCTTATCATAGCCCCCTCGATGAGGGGGCTGTCGAGCGGAGCGCGACTGGGGGAGTTTGCGGGCGGCAGGTTGCCGCCCCTACAACCCCAAAACGGCATTGTAGGGGAGGGCCTGTGTGCCCTCCCGCGCAGGGATCGCGCAGGTTTGGGTGGAACGACACGCAGGTCGTTCCCTACGGAGTAACAATGGGGTTGTGCGAGGAAACCCCTCCGTCGGGCATTCGCCCGACACCTCCCCTGTTAGGGGAGGCTTATCATAGCCCCCTCGTTGAGGGGGCTGTCGAGCGGAGCGAGACTGGGGGAGTTTGCGGGCGGCAGGTTGCCGCCCCTACTTTCGCGGTTCCCGCTATTGTCGTACGGTGCTTTTCTCTTGAAAAGTCGGCAGTATCGTGATATAATACAGTAAAACAGCAAAAAGTGTCCATAAAAATTTACAATTTCTGCTTGTTTGCGGCGGCGGGTTTCGCTACAATAAACACAAGAACAGTAAATGGAGGGATACGGTATGCAAAAAACCGATGTGGCGACGTACAGTCGCTTTGTTGCGGCGGACGGCGCGGTGCTGCTAAAAAACGAGGGCGGCGTGCTGCCGCTGGCTGACGGCACGCGTGTGGCGGTGTTCGGGCGTATTCAGACGGATTACTACAAGAGCGGTACCGGCTCCGGCGGCTTGGTCAATGTGGATCACGTGCCGAGCCTGCTGGAGGCGTTGCGCGGCGAGCCGATGCTGCAGGTGGATGAAACACTGGCGGCAGTGTACGCGGCGTGGATCGCGGAGAACCCTTTTGATAACGGCTGCGGCTGGGGCACTGAGCCGTGGTGTCAGGTTGAAATGCCGCTTCAGGCGGAGACGGTGCAGGCTGCCGCAGCGCGTAACGACGCGGCTGTGATCGTGATCGGACGTACCGCGGGCGAAAGCCGCGACAACGCGGATGTGGCCGGCAGCTATCGGTTGAGTGAGGGCGAGGAGGCGATGGTCGCCACGGTGTGTGCCGCGTTCGAGCGCGTCATTGTGCTGCTCAACGTCGGCAACATGATCGATCTGAGCTTTGTGGAGCAGTACGGTGTGGAGGCTGTGCTGTATCTGTGGCAGGGCGGTATGTACGGTGCGCTGTCTGCTGCCGATCTCTTGTGCGGCAAGGCGGCACCCGCGGGACGTTTGCCGGACACGCAGCTGCGCACGTTGGCGGGGCATCCCGCGCTTGCCGATTTCGGCAATGAGAAACGACTGATCTATACCGACGATATTTACGTCGGCTATCGCTATTTTGAGACCTTTGCACCCGAGGCGGTGCTGTATCCGTTTGGCTTCGGTCTGTCCTATACGCAGTTTGAGGCGGCGTATACGGCGGTGTGCGAGGCGCAGACGGTCACGGTGACGGCTATCGTGACCAACATCGGCGACCGTGAGGGCCGTGAGGTCGTGCAGGTATATTACGGTGCGCCCTGCGGCAAGCTGGGAACGCCGGCACGGCAGCTGGTGGGCTTTGCCAAGACCCGTGCATTGCAGCCGGGGGAGAGCGAGACGCTGACTGTCACGTTCCCGCTGAGCGCCATGGCGGCGTACGACGACGGCGGCGTGACGGGTCACCGCTCCTGCTACGTGCTGGAGGCCGGTGACTATACGGTGTACGCCGGTACGGACGTACGCGCGGCGCAGGCGGTGCTGACCGTCCCGATGGCGGAGACGGTCGTAGTCAAGCAATGTCAAGAAGCATTGGCTCCGGTGCAGGCGTTTGAGCGTCTGTGCGCTGAGGGTGAGGATCGCAAGCCGGTACACCGCGCAGCACCGCTGCGGACGGTGGACCTGGCGGCGCGTATTCAGGACAATCTGCCGCCGGAGATCACCTTTACCGGCGACGTCGGTATCCGTTTGGCGGATGTGGCCGAGGGTCGCCATACGATGGAGGAGTTTATCGCGCAGCTGACCGACACCGATCTGTGCGCGCTGATGTGCGGTGAGGGGCCCTGCAGTCCCAAGGCCAATCCCGGCGCGGTGGGTGCGTTCGGCGGTATGACGCGTGACCTGCAGGCGCTGGGTGTACCGCCCATCTGTGTGGCGGACGGCCCGTCGGGTGTCCGTATGGACAACGGCGCGAAAGCGACCTCGTTCCCCAACGGTACGCTGATCGCGGCGATGTGGGACGAGGTACAGGCGGCAAAGCTGTTTTCATTTGCCGGCGCGGAGATGCGGGGCTATCAGGTGGACAGCCTGCTCGGCCCGGGCGTCAACCTGCACCGCCATCCGCTGAACGGCCGCAATTTTGAGTATTTTTCCGAGGATCCGGTGCTGACCGGTAAGATGGCCGCGGCGATCACCCGCGGCATTGCCGAGCACGGCGTCGGTGCGACTGTCAAGCATTTTTGCGCGAACAACCAGGAATTGGGACGCGGTGAACTGGACGTGGTGGTATCGGAGCGCGCGCTGCGTGAGCTGTATCTTCGCTGCTTTGAGATCCCTGTGCGCGATGGCGGTGCCAATCTGTCGATCATGACCACATACAATCAGGTCAACGGTCGGTGGAACGCGTCGCAGTATGATCTGAATACCACCATCCTGCGCGGTGAGTGGGACTTCGACGGCTTCGTGATGACCGACTGGTGGGCCAAGAGCAACGACGAGGGCGGCGACGGCAGCATGGAAAATCTCCGCGCGATGGTGCGGGCGCAGAACGACGTGTTTATGGTGTGTGCCGACACGCTGACGCAAAAGCACAACCTCAAGGAATCGCTGGCGGACGGCACGCTGACCCGCGGCGAGCTGCAGCGCTGTGCCGCCAATCTGCTGCGGTATGCGGCGAACTCGCAGGCGATGCAGCGCGTGATGCGCGACGGTATGCCGCCGTTCCCGGACGAGGACGATATGCTCGTGACGGTGTCGCAGTGGGAAAACCCGCCGGCCAACAAGGAGTTTCTTTGCAAGTTTGGACACGAAAAGCCGTGTGAGATAGCGGTTGTGTACTCCTGTGATGCACCGGAGCTGGCTCAGGTGGAGCTGCAGGTACGGATCGACGGACACAGCAAGGTCGTCTTGACGGTTTCCAACACCGGCGGCACGATCGTCGCGGCCGCGCAGCGCGCAGAAATACCGTATGGGGAGCATTCCATCGAACTGCTCCCGCACGCGTCGGTGACGGCGAAAAAACTGACGATACGGCAGGCAAAATAACAGGAAGGAATCTGACCTATGGCACGAGAACGGTATCTGCGAGGAGTAGATCCGGAGGACCTGAAACGCCGACCGACGGTCGAGGAACCGCAAACACCGCAGGGATGGTGGGCGAATTTTTGGTACCACCACAAGTGGAAGGTCATTGTGGGCGGCGCGATCTTGGCCATCGTGGCGTTTCTGACCATACATTCTCTAAGACGCACTAAGCCGGATTATATGATCTGTCTGGTGTCGATGCAGGGCGTCAGCCCGTATGCGGATGCGCGATTGGAGGAGATCCTTACGCAATACGGTGAGGATCTCAACGGCGACGGCAAGGTCGTGGTGGAGATCCAGTGCCTGAACGTGGCGGCAAGTACCGAGGAGGTCTCCAATCCCGAGGCGATCACCAGTCAGCAGGCGGTGCTGGGGCACATGACCACGAAGGATGTCGATCTCTGGGCGTTTGCGCCGGAGTATTATACGACCTCCATTCGCCATGCGCTCGGGGACGAGTCTAAGTTCTTTTTGCCGCTTGAGACGATGGCGGAGGTTCCCGGTGTCAGTGAGGACGGTGTGTATTGGAACTGGGAGGGTCTCCCGATCCTTTCGAGCGACGAGGAGCTTGAGACGATGCCGGAGGTGTTGTACTGGGGCGTAGCCAACTGGGAAAACCCCTCGGCGGAGGACAAGGCCCGTGCCGAGGATATGATGGTGCTACTTGAAAAATTTGCCAAAGCGCAAAGCAAAACCGAATAACAGATGCATAACCGGCGGCCGCGCGGACATACTATCGGTGGCATCACACGATGCCGCAAACAAACCAAGGGAGGCAACCGGTATGTACGACCAGAATCAGAATCAGCAGAACAACCAGAACAAGCAGAATAACCAGAATCAGCAAAACAAGCAGAACCAGCAAAATCAGCAGAACAAGCAGAACAAGCAGGATCAGCAGAACAAGAAAAACAACAACTTCTGATCGCAGGACTGCAAGCGAGCGTCACCCGATGGGTGGCGCTCGTTTTTTTGAAGGCGAAGAACGTAGAGGAGGGTGCGGGCGGAACCTATGCGAAGCGCAGCGAAAAAGAACCCCGCCCCTACACGATAACAATGGGATTGTGCGAGGAAACCCCTCCGTCGGGCATTCGCCCGACACCTCCCCTGTTAGGGGAGGCTTATCATAGCCCCCTCGTTGAGGGGGCTGTCGAGCGGAGCGAGACTGGGGGAGTTTGCGGGCGGCAGGTTGCCGCCCCTACGGTACTGCAATGGGGTCGTGTGAGGGAATCCCTCCGTCGGGCATTCGCCCGACACCTCCCTTGTTAGGGGAGGCTTATCATAGCCCCCTCGTTGAGGGGGCTGTCGAGCGGAGCGAGACTGGGGGAGTTTGTGGGCGGCAGGTTGCCGCCCCTACAACCCCAAAACGGCATTGTAGGGGAGGGCCTGTGTGCCCTCCCGCGCAGGGGTTGCGCAGGTTTTGGTGGAACGACACGCAGGTCGTTCCCTACGGAGTAACAATGGGATCGTGCGGAATTTGGCGGGCGGGCGGCAGGTTGCCGCCCCTACAGTGGGCCATACAAATTCAAATCGGGATGGCGGCGTTGCGGGGGTGCGAAAGAAAGACTCTTGCGTTTTGCGGGAGAACATGGTAAAATAAGCGAGACATGGCTGAAAGGATGGAGACTTATGAGCGAACGGTATGGCTTTCGCACCAGTTTTCGCGGCTTTTCCCGACAGGATGTATTGACACATATTGATGAGCTGCGCGCCACGTTTCACGAGGAAACGGCAGAGCGTGATGCCGAGATCGAGCGGCTGAAGCAGCAGTTGGACGAGGCGCGCGCCAAGCTTGCCGAGGTGGCAACCGCAGCGGAGCGTGAGGAACAGCTGCGCGCCGAGCGGGACGTGGCACAGGAGGCGGCGCGTGCGCTGACGGCGCAGAACGAGCAACTGACGGTCGAGCTTGCTGAGGCCAAAGCAGCGATCGAGGCCAGTCGCGAGCAGGAGCTGTCGGAGGCGTTGTCCGAAACGCGCGCCGAGGTGCAGTCGTATCGCGATCGGGAGACGGCGCTGAATTCTCAGCTGGTGGAAACGCATCAGGCGGTCGCCGCGCTGTGGCAGGACAAGGAGGCGTTGGAGCGTAAGCTCGCCGCCGCCGGCAATTTTGCCGATACGCTGCAGACGCAGGTGGCGGATCTCAAGGTGCAGCTGGGCGGCGCGGCCGCTGTCGAGGAAAAAACAGCGGAAAAACCGATGGAGCGGTGGTTGTTTTAAGCACCGTAGCATAGAGTGTAATTAATAAATGGATACAAAGGAGTAATGCAACATGGCAGAACTGAAGTATGAGGTCGTTAAAGAACTGGGCGTGCTGTCCGAATCGCCCACCGGTTGGCGTAAGGAGATCAATCTGGTGAGTTGGAACGACCGCGATCCCAAGTACGATATCCGTGACTGGGCACCCGACCGCGCCAAGATGGGCAAGGGTGTTACCCTGACGGCGGACGAGGTCATCCTGCTGCGCGACCTGCTGGGTGAAATTGACCTGTAAGGGGCGATAAACATGGATGTGATCCGCGAAATACTTAAGGCGGTGGTGCAGGGCGTGGTGCAGGGTATCACCGAATGGCTGCCGATCAGCAGTACCGGACACCTGATCCTGGTGGATCAATTCTTGCCGTTTTCCTTTTCTCCGGCGTTTTTTGACCTGTTCAAGGTGCTGATCCAGCTCGGTTCGATCTTTGCGGTGGTGGTGTTCTATTTCCGCAAGCTCAACCCGTTTTCCCGCTTGAAAACGCCCGAGCAGCGTACGGCGACGTGGAAGCTGTGGCTGATGGTGGTCATCGCCAGCATTCCGACCATGGCGGTGGGGCTGCCGTTGGACGACGTGGTGGATGAGCATCTGTCCGATCCCTTCGTCATTATGCTGACACTGGTGATCTACGGCATCCTGTTTCTCTGGATGGAGAGCCGCGAGCGCACGCCGCGGCTGCACGCGCCGAACGACATTGGCTGGCGCACGGCGCTGGGCATCGGCTGCTTTCAGGCATTGGCGCTGATCCCCGGCACCTCGCGCTCCGGTGCGACCATTTTGGGCGCGGTGCTGCTTGGCTGCTCGCGGTATGCGGCGGCGGAGTTCTCGTTTTTTATGGCGATCCCCGCGATGGCGGGTGCCAGCGGACTTAAGGTGCTGAAATTCCTGATGGACGGTCTGTCGCTGTCGTGGCAGGAATGGTTGGTGCTGACGGTCGGTATGGTCGTATCCTTTGCGGTGTCGTTGCTGGTGATCCGCTTCCTGATGGATTTCATCAAGAAGCACGATTTCAAGGCGTTTGGGTGGTATCGGATCGTACTCGGCGCGGTGCTTGCCGTGCTGCTGCTCGCCGACGTGCTGCAAAGTAAATTTATGTAATACCGCGATCCTCCGGCAACGTCCGGGGGATCGTTGTGTTCTGTGGGGGTGCATCGTAGGGGCGGGCTTGGCCGTGCTGCCTTTGATAGCAATTTTGTCATTTTGATAAAAAGGACTTGAAAAAAAGAAATTGGTAGTATATACTATAAATGAGAAAATGCCAAAGTAGCTTTTCTTTTTCTGCGAGAATAATGAAAAGGGGAGTATTGTATGTATGTAAAAACACGTAGGATCGTGTCGACGATCGCGGCACTCGCGCTGCTGGTCACCTGCGCGATCTCCGGGCTGATCCTGCCGGTCAGCGCGGAAGACACTGTTGAGAACCTCATTGTCAACGGTGATTTCGAACAGGATGCCGCGACCGGATGGGGCAACAGTACGTACGTTATGGATGGAGTCGGTGTTAACGGCTCGCGCGGTTTGAAGTTCGAGACGACCGTGAACGAGGGCGATTCTCACAACGTTAACACCGCAGCGTACTACAAAGGCGAATTTAACAGCATTCTTGAGCCGTATACGACCTATATTTTCAGCTTTGATTACAAGCACGAGGGCATGGGTTTCCCGGAGCTGGACGTTGTCCAAATAGGTACCGACTGGACCGGTTGGGCCGATACCGGCCTGAGCTCCAACGTGGATTGGACTCATAAGACGATCGAATTCACTACCGGCGCTGAGGAGAATATGAACGCCAACACCCGGTATGATTGGCGGTTCCGTCACGTGCATTATGCTTCAGCGGGTAACTATGGCACGGGTACGGCGTATTTCGACAACGTCAAGCTGATCAAGAAGCCGGAGGCGACGTCGATCGCATTGGATCAGACTACCGCAACCGTCGAGGCCGGCAGCACCGTGACGTTGACCGCCTCGGCTCTGCCGGAGGGTGCAGACCTTCCGGAGATCGAGTGGACCTCGTCGGATGGGACCGTGGCGACGGTGGCAGACGGTGAGGTGACCGGTGTGAATGCCGGCACGACTACCATTACCGCTACTGCTGCCGGTATGACTCCGGTGACCTGCACCGTGACGGTGGTGCCGAAAAACCTCATTACCAACGGCAATTTTGAAGATGATGCCTCGGTTGGATGGGGCAACAGTGCGTATGTTTTGAATGAAGTCGGCGTTAACGGCTCGCGCGGTATGAAGATCGAGACGACCGTGAACGAGGGCGGTTCTCACGCGATTCTCGGTGCGTACTACAAAGGCGCATTTAACGGCATTCTTGAGCCGAATACGACCTATATCTTCAGCTTTGATTACAAGCACGAGGGCATGGGTTTCCCGCAGTTGGACGTTGTCCAAGTGGGTACTGACTGGACCGGTTGGACAGATACTGACCTGAGCTCCAACGTGGATTGGACTCATAAGACGATCGAATTCACTACCGGCGCTGAGGAGAATATGAACGCCAACGCACGGTATGAATGGCAGTTCCGTCACGTGCATTATGCCGCAGCGGGCAACTATGGCACGGGTGCGGCGTATTTCGATAACGTCAAGCTGATCAAGAAGCCCGAAGCGACGTCGATCGCATTGGATCAGACTACCGCAACCGTCGAGGCTGGCAGCACCGTGACGTTGACCGCATCGGCTCTGCCGGAGGGTGCAGACCTTCCGGAGATCACCTGGACCTCGTCGGATGGGACCGTGGCGACGGTCGCGGGCGGCGTTGTTACCGGTTTGAAGGCCGGCACGACCACCATTACCGCTGCCGCAGAGGGTATGGAGTCGGTGACCTGCACCGTGACGGTGGAGGCGAAGAACCTCTTTGTCAACGGCGATATGGAGCAGGGTGCTTCCGTCAGTTGGAATAGCAGCACGTATATCCAAAACGGCGTTGGCAACGGCGGTGGCTACGGTTACTATTACGAGCGTCCGGAAACCGGCGCTGTAACCGCCCAAGTTCGTTATGGGGCTGCTTTGCTCGGAAACATGACTGCGAACACCGAATACCTGTTGACGTTTGATTACAAAACGTCCGGTACCGCTCAAGGTCAGCTGTATTTTGACCAGTCGTTTGGCACGACGTCGGATGGTAAGACATTGAATGGCGGCTACGATCTGCCGACGGGCGTTACGGAGTGGACGACTCAGGCGATCACCTTTACCACGCCGGCCAGCATCACGACCAATCCAAGGTACGAATTCTCCATCCGTACCAGCAGCGGCGTCGGTGGCGTGTGGTTCGACAACTTCAAGTTGATCGTGGCTCCTGAGGTGGTTTTGGAAGGCATCACGCTGGATAAGACCACGGCAACCATCGAGACTGACAGCACCGTGACGTTGACTGCCACGGCGAATCCCGAGGGCGCCGATATTTCGGAGCTGACTTGGGAAAGCAGTGATGCGACCGTCGCGACGGTGGCAGGCGGCGTTGTGACCGGTTTGAAGGCCGGCACCGCCACCATCACCGCGAAGGTTGGTGACATCACCGCGACCTGCACCGTGACGGTGGAGGCGAAAAACTTCTTTGTCAACGGCGACATGGAGCAGGGTGGTTCGACCAATTGGAACGACACAACGTCGTCGTATATCAAAAACGGCGTTGGCAACGGTGGTGGCTACGGTTACTATTACAACCGTACGCAAACCGACGAGTGGACATCCGAGGCCCAGGTTCGTTACAAGGGTGCTTTGCTCGGTGACATGGCTGCGAATACCGAATACCTGTTGACGTTCGATTACAAAACGTCCGGCACGGCTCTCGGTCGGCTGGTTTTTGACAAGCCGTTTGGCACGACGTCTGATGGCAAGGCATTAAGTTCGGACTACGATCTGCCGACGGGCGTTACGGAGTGGACGACTCAGGCGATCACCTTTACCACGCCGGCTACGCTCGACATTAGTAAAGGTTGGGAATTCTCCATTCGCGTTCGCGGCGGCGCCGGCGAAGTGTGGTTTGACAACTTCAAGTTGATCGAGAAGCCGGAGGTGGTTTTGGAAGGCATCACGCTGGATAAGACCACGGCAACCATCGAGACTGACAGCACCGTGACGTTGACTGCCACGGCGAATCCCGAGGGTGCCGATATTTCGGAGCTGGCTTGGGAAAGCAGCGATACGACCGTCGCGACGGTGGCAGGCGGCGTTGTTACCGGTTTGAAGGCCGGCACCGCCACCATCACCGCGAAGGTTGGTGACATCACCGCGACCTGCACCGTGACGGTGGAGGCGAAAAACTTCTTTGTTAACGGCGATATGGAGCAAGGCTCCGCTACCAATTGGGGCAGCAGCGCGTATATCCAAAACGGCGTTGGCAACGGCGGTGGCTACGGTTACTATTACGAGCGTCCGGAAACCGATGCTGTAACCGCCCAAGCCCGGTATAAGGCGGCTTTGCTCGGTAACATGGCTGCGAGCACCGAATACCTGTTGACGTTCGATTACAAAACGTCCGGTACGGCTCAAGGTCAGCTGTATTTTGACCAGTCGTTTGGCACGACGTCCGATGGTAAGGCATTAAATGGCGGCTACGATCTGCCGACGGGCGTTACGGAGTGGACGACTCAGGCGATCACATTTACCACGCCGGCCAGCATCACGACCAATAAAGGGTACGAATTCTCCATCCGTACCATCAGCGGTGTCGGTGGAGTGTGGTTCGACAACCTCAAGTTGATCGAGAAGCCTGAAGTGGTTTTGGAAGGCATTACGCTGGATAAGACCACCGCAACCGTCGAGGCCGGCAGCACCGTGACGTTGACTGCCACGGCGAATCCCGAGGGCGCCGATATTTCGGAGTTGACTTGGGAAAGCAGCGATGCGACCGTCGCGACGGTCGCAGGCGGCGTTGTTACCTGTTTGAAGGCCGGCACCGCCACCATCACCGCGAAGGTTGGTGACATCACCGCGACCTTCACCGTGACGGTGGAGGCGAAAAACTTCTTTGTTAACGGCGATATGGAGAGTGGCTCCGCTACCAATTGGGGCAGTAGCGAGTATATCCAAAGCGGCGTTGGCAACGGGGGTGGCTACGGTTATTATTATAAGCGTACGCAAACCGACGAGTGGACGGCGGAGGCCACAGTTCGTTACAGGGGCGCTTTGCTCGGTAACATGACTGCGAGTACCGAATATGTATTGACATTCGATTACAAAACGTCCGGCGCGGCTCTCGGCCAGCTGTCTTTTATCAGGTCGTTTGGCACGACGTCGGATGGTAAGACGTTAAGCGGGGAATACGATCTGCCGACGGGCGTTACGGAGTGGACGACGCAGGTGATCAGATTTACCACACCGGCTACGCTCGACATTAGTAAAGGTTGGGAATTCTCCATCCGCGTTCGTGGCGGCGCCGGTGAAGTGTGGTTTGACAACTTCAGGTTGGTCAAGGCTTCTGAAGTGGTTTTGGAAGGCATCACGTTGAATCAGGCTACCGCAACGGTGAACGTAGACAAAACAGTGACGCTGACCGCTTCGGCTGTGCCGGTGGGTGCCGATATTTCGGCACTGACTTGGGAAAGCAGCGACGCGACCGTCGCGACCGTGGTTGACGGCGTTGTTACCGGTTTGAAGGCCGGCACCGCCACCATCACCGCGAAGGTTGGTGACTTCACCGCGACCTGCACCGTGACGGTGGAGAAGCTGATGGCGACTGAGCTGACCCTGAACAAGCAGGCGGTGACGCTGTCCCAGGGAGCTACCGAAACGCTGACCACATCCGTGTCACCGGAGGGCGGCTGGTACGATACCCTGGTGTGGACCACCAGTGACGCGACGGTGGCGACTGTCGACGGCGGTGTTATCACTGCGGTGGGTGTCGGTACGGCGGTCATCGGCGTGACCGCGGGCAGTCTGTCCGCGACCTGTGCTGTGACGGTCGAGGCAGTGCCGCTGCTCACCAACGGTGATTTTGAGCAGGGTGCTGTTGCGCCTTGGACCGCTGCTAATGCCACCATTCAAGACGGTGTCGGCTTTGGCGACACCAAGGGCTTGGTGGTGCCTGCTGATGCAGTTACAATTTATTGGAGGCCATTTGCTCCCACGTTGAAGCCCAACTCGGTATACCAGATCACCTTCCTTGCGAAGGGTCCTGAGATCTGTTTGTGCAACGGTGGAAATACCACCGACATGACAATTGAGACTGCGTATGCGCCGGAGGTAGCGGGCGAGTGGACGACTGTCCGTTGCATCATTACGACGGGGGCTAATCCGTCTATGCATCAAAACTATGGTCTGTGCTTTAAGCGTGAAACCGCCGCAACGGCGCCGACGTATATTGATAACGTCGAAATGACGCTCCTGCCGGATGACGCCGATCAGATCCTCGGCGGCAGCTTTGATGCGATCGGCGGAAAGCATTGGGTCAATCATCTGCCTGCCGGTGCCACGGTCAAGACGGAGGACGACGGCAATAAGGCGTTGTACATTCCCGAGTATGCCGAAGATCCGGGCGACATGTACATGCGGGACCTATACCGCTTATCGCTGAACACGAAGTACGTGCTGTCCTTCAAGGCGAAGGGCGCACCCATTGATCTTTACCTGAACCCGGATTACCTTACCGGCACCACCGGTTGGAAAACGACCGCGCAGTCGGATGACTACGTCACGTATGCGTATGAGTTCACGACGATGGCATCGATCAACGCCAACTACCTCATCAACATCACCCGCGAGACCACCTACGGCGGAGAGACCGGCACGTATATTGACGATGTTTCGCTCCGGCCGGCTTCCTCCGATCTGATCGCTGAGGAGCTGGTGATTATCGGCGGTGACAACGTGGAGGCCGGTACTGAGCTGATCTTCGGTGTGAAGATCACGAACAACGGTACGGGCACGGTGAACACTGCCTTCCCGGTGGAATTCCGTTTGAACGGAACGTTCTGGACGCATGAAGTGACCTACAAGGGCGAAATCGCGCCCGGTGCGACCGTGACGGTGCTGTCCAACCAAGTGTGGACTGCAGTGACAGGCAATTATTCGGTCTCTGCAAAGATCAACGGTACGATGGCGGTCGCGGAGCCCGATCTGACCAACAATACGGTGGCGCGTGAGCTGCGCGTCGGCTCGACGTTGGAGACACCTGAGGTGGCACTGAACGCGGGCTTTGATACCCTGACCTTCGTGGACGAATTTGACAGCATTGACACCATCGATATGGCGGGTACCGGCGAAGCCGGCTACAAGTGGTACGTTAACCGTCCGTACGGTGCTTCCCAAGTGACGGTGAACGACCTCGCGGTGTCGGAGGACGGTATCCTGACGCTGAAGCTCAGCGACCCGGCCTACAACTACGGTATTGCGACGATGGATGCCAAGACCGGCAACGGCTTTTCCTTTAACAAGGGCTATATGGAAATTCGTTTCCGTATCCCGAAATCCGAGGCCAACGACGACGACGAAGTGGGCATCCCGGCGATCTGGTCCTTCCCGCCGGAGAAGATCACCGGCAAGGCCAACGCCTGGGTGGAAATGGACTGGATGGAATACTGGGGTAAGAACTGGTCGCATTGGAACGGCTACTACACCGTGACGATGCATGACCAGTCGCTGAATGAGGACGGTACGTCGAAGCATCATTATACTAACCAAAGCTCTGCCATTTACGACGGTCTGGGTGACGAAGAATGGCACACCATGGGCTGGCTCTGGGAGGAAGGCAAGATCACGACTTACCTCGACGGTGAGATCGTGATGACGCAGGCTTATTCGGCTGACAGCACCGGCACCCCGACGGCTACTGCCAATCAGGGTACGTTGGAGAACGGCGTGTTCACCGGCATGGATACTTTGCAGCAGGTGCTGATCCTCGGCGGTTCCGCTGACAACAATCTGGAAGTGGACTACGTCCAAATTTGGCAGGATGTTGATGCCGATGCAGACGAGGCGCCGTATGTCTACGCCGACACCACGGTGGAGGGCGGCGATATCCAGTTCGGCGAGGCCGGCGAAATGCTTACCGATGTCGCACAGGGCGCGTACGTCACCGTTACGGCGAAGCCGGATGATGGCTTTATCATGGTACCCGGCTCGCTGAAGTACGTTTTGGCAGACGGCACCGAGGTCAAGATCCTCAACCAGAGCTTCACCGATCAGACCTTCGGCGGCGGCGACGGCACGACCTTCGAGTTCGAGATGCCTGCCGAGAGCGTTAAGATCACGGCTAAGTTTGTCGATGCTTCCAGCACCTCCTTCGCGGCGGATACCATTGGTACTTCGCTCTACCACGCACAGGACGGCAGCTACACCGGCATCCGCTTCCTGAACCGTATGAATATGTCGACAAAGTTTGATCCGCAGTTTGAAACGCTGACGGTCACGTACGAGGGCGAGGAATACGAGGTCATCGAGATCGGTTCGCTGCTCAAGCGCGCCACGAATGAGACTGCGCTGACCGTCGCAAACGTGGAGGCCAACCTCAACACCTCCGGCGCCAACCGGATGTGGAAGTCGGTCGCGTACCAGAAGGGCGGCACGATGAAGCTGGTGGATTACACCGATTCCTACATCGATTTCACTGTCGTTATGAAGGCTGGCCAGGGCGCGACTCCTGAGCAAGATGCGCGCTTGAAAGAGCAATTCGCGAGACGTCAGTACACCGCTTGCGGCTATATCAAGCTGCAGAAAGCGGACGGCACGGGCACGGTCGAGACGATAGAGTTCGAAAGCCAGATCACCAACAGTGTTGAAACTGCGACAGCGCTGCTGTAAGGAGGATGAGAATATGAAACAGTATACGAAGCCTCTTTTGGAAGTGCTTATCCTGACGGCAGACGAAGCCCTCGCGGTGGTTAGTGAAAGCGACACTTTCGTCGAAGACGACGATCTCGACGTATAACAAAACAAACAAGCGCGGCGGCGAATGCCGCGGCGCTTGTTGCTTTGTGAGGACGTGTCGGTGGGGAGGGCCTCTGTGCCCTCCCGCGCAGGGGTTGTGCGGGATTTAGCGGGCGGGCGCAGAGGCCCGCCCCTACTGTTCTATAAAAACAAAACATTTGTTCGATTTTTTCGCAAAACCCCTTGATTTCCGTTCTGAGATGCGGTATACTGGGTACATCACGGAAACGAAACGGCGTTCGGATACCGAGCGCGGAAATGAGGATGGATCGTATGGCGGAAAAGAAAAAGACGGCGGTTGCGGCACCGGCACCGGCGAGCAATAAGCAGAAGGCGCTGGAGACCGCACTGGCACAGATCGAAAAGACCTACGGCAAGGGCGCGGTCATGCGTCTGGGCGAGAACGTGAATATGAATGTGGAGACGATCCCCACCGGTTCGCTGACGCTGGACATGGCACTGGGCGTGGGCGGTCTGCCGCGCGGCCGTATTACCGAAATCTACGGACCTGAGGCGTCGGGTAAAACGACGCTGGCACTGCACGCCGTTGCTGAGGCGCAGAAGCGGGGCGGCGAAGCGGCGTATATTGACGTGGAGCACGCACTGGATCCGGTGTACGCTCGCTCGTTGGGTGTGGATGTGGATTCGCTGCTCGTCTCGCAGCCGGATACCGGTGAGCAGGCGCTGGAGATCGCTGAGGCGCTGATCCGCTCCGGCGCGGTGGATATGCTGGTCGTGGACTCGGTCGCGGCACTGGTACCGCGGCAGGAGATCGAGGGCGAGATGGGCGAGGCCCACGTCGGTCTGCAGGCGCGTCTGATGTCGCAGGCGATGCGTAAGCTCGCCGGTGCCGTGGGCAAGACCGGTTGCGTAGCCATCTTTATTAATCAGCTGCGTCTGAAGGTCGGTGTGGTGTACGGTAACCCCGAGGTCACCGCCGGCGGTAATGCGCTGAAGTATTACGCGTCGGTGCGTCTGGACGTGCGCCGTCAGGAGACGCTGAAAAACGGCGGTGTGCCGTACGGCTCGCACACCCGCGTGCGCGTTGTGAAAAACAAGGTCGCCCCGCCCTTCAAGGAGGCGGAGTTTGACGTGATCTACGGTAAGGGTATCTCCCGCATGGGCGAGCTGCTGGATCTGGCGGTGGAGCTGGACGTGGTGCAGAAGTCGGGTTCCTGGTTTTCCTACAAAGAGGAGCGTTTGGGTCAGGGCCGCGATTCGGTGCGCGATTTCCTGCAGGATAACCCCGATCTGAGCACCGCCATCGAGGCGGAGGTCGTCGCCATCATCAACGCCAAGCGCGACGAGGAGACCGAGGTCGCGCCGATGGGCGAGCCGGTGGAGATCCCGATCGCTGCGGCGGCGCAGTATACCGCAGGCACGGCGCGTGCCTCGATCGATATTGTGGTGGATGACCAATGATCATCGCGAGGGTGCGCCCAGCGCGAGGTCATCAGGTAACGCTGACCTTTACCGACGGCGGCGAGGTCAGCATCGATAAGACTGTTTGGGAGGAATCCCCCTACGGGGTGGATTCCTCTTTGTCTGATGAGGAGCTGGAGGCGCTGCGCGCGGCTTCAGCGCGGCGGCGTGCGGAGAGCAAGGCGGTGTTTCTGCTTGCCAAGCGCGACCTGTCTCGGCACGAGTTGGAGCAAAAGTTGTGCCGCGAAAAGGGGCGCTACCACGCGGAAAACCGTCAGGCAGCGGCCGAGGCAGCCGCCAAAATGGAGCAGCTCGGCTACGTAAACGACGAAGCGTATGCCCGTCGGCTAGCCGAGCAATTTGTGCGTGTGAAGCTGTATCCGAAGCGGCGTGTCGTGGATGAGCTGACGCGCCGCGGCATCGACCGTGAGGTCGCTCGCGAAGCCACGGCCGCGGCAGAGGCGGACGAGGTGCAATTGGCTCTTGCTTTTCTTGAGAAAAAACGGTATACTGTACCTGAGAACACACAGGAACTGCAGCGCATCGCTGGGGCGATGGCGCGGTATGGCTACGGCGCGGATGCCGTGCGCCGCGCGCTGTCCCTGTGGCAGGAAGAGGAATTGCCGGATGAGTAAAGTCGGAATGGTATCGCTGGGCTGTCCCAAAAACCAGATGGACGCCGAGCTGATGCTTGCCAAGCTGCACGACGCCGGTTTCACCATTACCGCCGACAGCGGGATGGCGGACGTCGTGGTCATCAACACCTGCGGCTTCATTGAGGATGCCAAGCAGGAAGCCATTGAGAATATTTTGGAGTTTGCCAAGCTCAAGGAGGAGGGCCGCATCCGCGGTCTCGTTGTGACCGGATGTTTGGCGCAGCGCTATCAAGAGGAGCTGGCCCGCGAAATGCCGGAATGCGACGCGGTGCTGGGGCTTGGTGCCAACGGGGATATTGTGGAAGCGGTGCGAGCCGCTGAAAAGGGCGAGCGGATGGAGTCGTTCCCGCCGCTGTCCTGCTGGTCGCTGGACGGCGACCGTGTGCAGACCACGCCCTCCTATTTTGCGTATCTGCGCGTGGGGGACGGCTGCAATAACCGCTGTGCTTACTGTGCCATTCCGCTGATCCGCGGCGGTCTGCGCAGCCGCGCGATGGACGCGATCGTGGAGGAAGCGCGCTTGCTTTCGGCAAACGGCGTGAAGGAGCTGGTGCTGGTAGCGCAGGACACCACGCAGTACGGTCTGGATCTTGCCGGCCGTTCGCTGCTGCCGGAGCTGCTGGCCCGTCTGTGTGAGATCGAGGGCCTGTGTTGGATCCGCTTGCTGTACTGTTATCCGGAGCATATCACCGAGGAGCTGTTGGACGTGATCGCCCGACAGGAAAAGGTGGTCAAGTATCTGGATATTCCGGTGCAGCACGCCAACGGACAGGTGCTGCGGGCGATGAACCGTCCGGGTGATCGTGACAGCCTGACAACGTTGATGAAGCACATTCGGGAGCGTATTCCGGAGATGGTGCTGCGTACCACCGTGATGGTGGGCTTCCCCGGCGAGACCGAGGCGGCGTTTGAGGAACTGTGCGAGTTCGTTCGCGAGGTGAAGTTTGAGCGTCTGGGCTGCTTTGCCTTTTCACCGGAGGAGGGGACACCTGCCGCCGAGATGGCCGATCAGGTGCCGCAGGACGTCAAGGAGCGCCGCCGCGATATCGTCATGGAGCTGCAGACCCGCATTGCGGACGCATACGGCGATGCGCAGGTGGGTAAAACGGTCACGGTGCTGGCCGAGGGCTTCGATCGGTACGCGCAGTGCTGGTTTGGACGTTCGGCTGCCGATGCGCCGGATATTGACCCGAAGGTGTTTTTCTCTACCGACCGACCGGTGCAGCCGGGAGACTGGGTGGAGGTTCGTATTACCGATCGTATAGATTGGGATCTGGTGGGGGAACGTATATGAATTTGCCGAACAAACTGACCGTTGTACGCATCGTGCTGGCGCCGCTGTTTTTGCTGCTGACGCTGGTGGAGTTTCCGTTTCATAATCTTGTGGCCGGCTTGGTGTTCGGTGCCGCGGCGCTGACCGATATGTTTGACGGCCGCATTGCGCGTGCGCAGGGGCTGATCACCAATCTGGGCAAGTTTTTGGATCCGTTGGCGGATAAGATGCTGACGACCGCGGCGTTCTTGTCCTTCCTTGCTACCGGTCATCTGGACGTGTGGGCGCTGATGGTGGTGCTGACGCGTGAGTTTATGGTGACCTCGGTGCGGCTGCTTGCCGCCAAGGACGGCACCGTGATCGCGGCCAATATCTGGGGTAAACTGAAAACGGTGATGCAGTTTGTGGCGATCTTGGTCGAGCTGGCGGCGCTGGAGTTTGCCAGCTGGCAGAACACGCTGCTGTCCGCGTTCGATCTGCCCGATCTGCTGTTCCAAGTGCCGCTGACCGTCGGCTACGTGCTGCTGTGGATCTCGGTGGTGCTGACCGCGACCTCCGGTGTGCAATACGTGTGGGGTCATCGCCATTACTTCAAAGGCGAAAAATAAGGGTGGATTTTTTTGAAAAGTCTGCTATAATAGGAATGTGACATGCGTGGATCGGGAGAAGTACCCGTGCGTGACCCACAGCAGAGAGAAAGCGTCGTCGGCTGAAAGCGCTTTCGGTGGGGCGGCGGCGAAATGCACCCGTGAGCAGGCAGGGGGAACGGCTGCGGCCCGGTATCTCTGTCCGGAAGCCGCCGTTATCGGCCATTGAGTGAAACGCGAAGTGGAACCGTGCGATCTGCACCTTCGCCGCGCCTGAGGGCGTGGTGAAGGTGTTTTTTGTTGGGGTTGTGCGAGGAGACCCCGCCCCTACGGTGCAGCAATGGGATCGTGCGGAATTTGGCGGGCGGGCGCAGAGGCCCGCCCCTACGGTGCTGCAACGGGGTCGTGCGAGGGAATCCCTCCGTCGGGCATTCGCCCGGCACCTCCCCTAATAGGGGAGGCATATATGGCCCCCTACAAGGGGAGGCTTATTATGATCCCATACCATAGGATGGTGAGAGATATGTTTGAGCGATACAAAGAGGATATTGCGGTGATCCGAGAAAAGGATCCCGCAGCGCGGTCGACATTGGAGATCGTGCTGCTGTACAACGGGTTTAAGGCGGTGCGGTCGTACCGCAAGGCGAACTGGTGCTATCGGCACGGGTTTAAGTTTTTGGCGCGGTGGATCTCACAGCGATGCGTGCGCCGCACGGGCATTGAGATCCATCCCGGTGCCACCATCGGGCGGCGGTTGTTTATCGACCACGGTACGGGGGTGGTCATCGGTGAGACGACCATCATCGGTGACGATTGCACGTTGTATCAGGGTGTGACGCTGGGTGGTACCGGTAAGGATACCGGCAAGCGCCATCCGACCCTCGGCAATCACGTGATGGTGGGTGCCGGTGCAAAGGTGCTGGGGCCCATCGTGATCCACGATAACTCCCGCATCGCCGCCGGTGCGGTGGTGCTGACCGAGATCCCTGAAAACGCAACCGCCGTCGGTGTGCCGGCGCGGGTTGTACGTGTGGGCGGTCAGAAGGTCGTGGATCAGTTGGATCAGGTACACGTGCCCGATCCGCTGTCGCAGGAGATCGAGGCGCTGAAAGCGCGCCTTTCACTATTGGAGAACCAAGCAAAGGAGACAGAAGCATGAGAATCTACAACACGATGGCCCGCGACAAGGAGGAACTTGTCACGTTGGAGGACGGCGTCGTCCGCATTTATGCCTGCGGCCCGACGGTGTATAATTATATTCACATTGGTAACGCGCGCCCGCTGTGCGTGTTTGACGTGCTGCGGCGGTATCTGGAGTGGCGCGGCTGGGACGTGCGGTTCGTGCAGAACTTTACTGACATTGACGACAAGATCATCCGCCGTGCCAACGAGGAGGGCGTGGACTACAAGACCATCTCCGAGCGGTATATCGAGGAGTTTAAGGTGGATGCCAAGGGTCTCGGCGTGCGCGAAGCCACGGTGCATCCGCGGGCGACCCAGGAGATGGACGAGATCATTGATATTATCCGCACGCTGGAGGAGAAGGGCTACGCCTACCGTGCCGACAACGGTGATGTGTATTTCCGCACGCGGCGCGATGCCGGTTACGGCAAGCTGTCGCATCAGCCCATTGACGATCTGGAGTCGGGCGCACGCATCGGCATCGGTGAGGAAAAAGAGGACGCGCTGGATTTCGCGCTCTGGAAGGCCGCCAAGCCCGGCGAGCCGTTCTGGCCCTCGCCTTGGAGTGACGGTCGTCCCGGCTGGCACATCGAATGCTCCGCCATGGCACGGCGGTATCTGGGTCAGTCCATCGATATCCATTGCGGCGGTCAGGATCTCATCTTCCCGCACCATGAAAACGAGGTGGCGCAGAGCGAATGCTGCAACGAAGCGCCCTTTGCCCGCTATTGGATGCACAACGGCTACATCAACGTGGACAACAAGAAGATGTCGAAGTCGCTTGGTAACTTCTTTACGGTGCGTGACGTGGCGGAGAAGTTTGGGTATGAGCCGATCCGCTTTTTCCTGATCTCCTCGTCCTATCGCAGCCCCATCAACTACAACGACGAGAGCATTGAGCAGGCGACCGCCGCACTGGAGCGGTTGTACAACTGCCGTAACGGTCTGGAATTTGCGCTGAAAAACGCGCCAGCCGGCGAGGTCGATGCCGCGGTGACGGCGTTCTGCGACAAGCGGCGCGAGCAGTTCATTGCCGCGATGGACGACGATCTGAACACGGCAGATGCGATCGCTGCGCTGTTTGAGTTGGCCAAGGATTGCAACCGCATGGTGGCGGGTCAGCCCACGGCGGGCAGCTGTGAGGCGGCGCTGAAGGTGTTTAACGAGCTGGCCGACGTGCTGGGTCTGTTGTACAGCCGTGCCGCCGAGGGCGAGGACGACAGCGCCATTGAGGCGATGATCGAGGCGCGCGCCAAGGCAAGAGCCGAAAAGAACTGGGCCGAGTCCGACCGTATCCGTGACGAGCTCAAGGCGATGGGCATTGTCGTGGAGGATACGCCGCAGGGTATGAAATGGCATCGTGCGTGAATAGACGATTGACGGCGGGGCAGACTATCCCGTGAAAAGGGGGAGTTGCGATGCTGTCGAAGGCAGAGTCTATCACGATGAAATTGGACGGCGTTCACGACGCCGCCACCCGAAAGGCAGCGGCGCAGGTGCTGCGCGAATTGCCGGGTGTCCGGTCGGTGTCTGTCCGGCAGGACGCGGCAAATGTCACCTTTTTTCCGAACAAGACCACCGTGCCGCAAATGACAGCGGCGCTCGATCGGGCGGGGTTTTCCGTGATATGAAAAAAACGCGTACAGCGAGGGCTATACGCGTTTTTTGGTTTTGGGATGGGGTTCGTTCGCGGCCTTGTGCTCAAGGAAATCGGCAAAAAACGGCACATCGGCGGCTCACTTGCCAACCAAGGCCGCGCAGTACCAAACGGCTGCTCTTGGTTTGTGCCGAAATCCCCCAGTCGCGGACAAGCCGCGACAGCCCCCTTAATAAGGGGGCTGTGAAATGCCGCCCTCATGGGAGGAGACGTGCGTCGGGGCATTGAGGGGGAGCCTATGGTGAGATCGTGTGTTGGCGGGAGGGCGCAGAGGCCCTCCCCTACAAAAGTAATAATGAGATCATACAGATCATGGCGGACGACCAGTGGTCGCCCGTAAGGATCGTGCGGGTTTGCGGGTGTCAGGTTTCTAGGGGCAGGTTCATTTGCAGTGTTTCGGAGACAAGCTTTCCTCCCAGACGGAATCCATAAGCAAAGGTTTCGCGCTCAACGATGCTGTACATTTCCGTAACGCAGTCATCAAACGCTTCAAACGCTTCCTTCTGCTCCGGTGTTAAGGTCTCGCACAGCCGCTTGCGGTTTTGTTCGATCCGTTTCAGTATATGACGGAGTTCCGCGTTGTTTGCGGTGCACTGTTCCTGCGGATGGATGTTGCCGTACCAAAGGTGTTCGAGTAACAAGACAGATCTCTCCTTATAAACGGTTGCCTGTCTATATTTTACACCTAATAGGCGCAAAAGTCAATACAACTTTTCGGTGTGAATTAAAATGGTAATAATAAAAGGAGGGAAGCCTTGTGTATCGAATCAAAGAGTTGCGCGAGGATCACGATCTGAGCCAGTCCGAAATTGCCCGGGTTTTGAAAACCACACAGCAGCAGTACAGCAAGATCGAAACAGGGCGGTCTGATATCAGTGGTGAGAAATTAAAATTGTTGGCTGAATATTACAACGTATCCGTGGATTACATTTTGGGTCTGCCGCAGGGGATGCCATATCCCAAACGGTAGGATGGATGAAAAACGCGTACAGCGAGGGCTGTACGCGTTTTTTGGTTTTGGAATGGGGTGAGTGTGGCGGGGTGTGGTAAAGCTTGTGCGCAACTTGCCGCAACGGTGATATGGCAAACAACACCAAGTCCGTGCGCTGCGGCACCTCCTTTCTGCACGCGCAGAAAGGAGGCAAAGAGGCGTCGGAGGACCCTTTCGATGGGTCCCCCGAACCCCTCCGAAACGACAC
>JAZNKN010000045.1:0-6127 GCA_045578625.1 Acutalibacteraceae bacterium
CGGTGCGGATCTGGTGCTGGAGCTGCCGGTGCCGTGGTGTCTTTCGTCGGCGGAGGGCTTTGCCTTCGGTGCTGTGGCGCTGCTCGACTCGCTCGGCTGCGTGGATCACCTGAGCTTCGGCAGCGAAGCGGGCGACCTCGCACCGCTGCAAAAAGCAGTCACGCTGATGGACACGCCGCGTTTTTCTTCACTGCTGAAATATTTTATGGATCTGGGCATCTCGTTCCCCGAGGCGCAGCAAAAGGCGTTGGCGGAGATCGCCGGCGCAACGGCAGCCTCGGTGCTGTCCACCCCCAACAATACCTTGGGCATCGAATATCTGAAAGCGCTGGGGCGGCTGAACAGCCGCATCCAACCCTTTACCGTCAAGCGGCAGGGCAGCGCTCACGATTCGCTCGCTCCCATCGGCGATACCGCCTCCGCTACGTATCTGCGCACCCTGCTGGCATCCGATCGGCTCATTAATGCCCTGCCGTACGTCCCCGCACCGTGTGCCGCAATGCTGTCCGATGCGGCGCAAAATGGTCGAGCCCCGGCGAATACGCAGCTGCTGGAGCGTGCCGTGTTGTCTCAACTGCGGCTGCTGACGCAGGAGGATCTGCGCACGCTGCCCGGCATCTCTGAGGGCATTGAAAACCGTATGTACAACGCCATTCGCACGGCGCGCAGCCTGGCAGAATTGGAAGAGGGTATCAAGACCAAGCGGTATCCCCTCACCCGTGTGCGGCGGCTGATCTGGTCGGCGTATCTGGGTATTCCCGCGGGATACGCCGCGTCCCGCCCGCCGTATGCGCGCGTGCTGGCCGCCAACGAACGCGGCAAGGAGATCCTCTCCGCCGCCAAGCCGACCGTGCCGCTGCTGTACCGCGCGGCACAGGTGGACAAAATGGACGCCGCGTGTCAGGCGCTCTGGAAGCTTGAAAATCGCGCCACCGATCTGTACAACGTGGCGTTCCCGCAGCCCCTCCCCTGCGGTGCGGATTGCACCACCGGATTGATTCGGGAATAAACGCCGACAAATCGGCTCGTCAACACAAAGACCCCCTGCTGTAGGATGAAATCTACGGCAGGGGGTTGACTTATCTCCAAAGATTATAAAAGGGGAACAAAAATTAAGGGGTCGGGCGATGTAACTCGCCCGACCCCGAAAGCTATGCCGAATCTAACTTATTCCGTACGGCGCTTCTTGTTGATCAGCACAATGGCCATCGCAGACAGCAGCAGGCCGCTGATAGCAATCACATACGGCCGTGCATCCTCACCAGTGGAAGGAACGTCAGCGTTGATCTGGACGCCGCAAACGTCGCACCGGTTATCCTCATCCTTGTCGGCGTGTCCCAAGGCGTCGATCTTGTCCTGTGCAACGAGGACTTCATCACAACGGTCGCAGTGCTTACCGTCGGTCAAGCCGGGTTCATCGCAGGTTGCACCATAGCCCTTGTCGATCACTTCGTCGTGGCCCTTGGCTTCGATCGGCTCCTGAGCAACCAGTACCTCGTCGCAGCGGTCGCAGTGCTTACCGTCGGTCAAGCCGGGTTCGTCGCAGGTGGCACCATAGCCCTTGTCAACGATCTCGATGTGCTTCAGTGCCTCGATCTCTGTCTGAGCGAGCAGGATTTCCTTGCAGCGCTTGCAATGTTTACCTTCAGTCCAACCGCTTTCGGTGCAGGAGGGATCTTCGGCTTTGTCGATCGCTTCGACGTGATTCTTTGCAAGAGTGGGCTCACCGGTTACGAGAACCTGCTGGCAGGCGGAGCAGAACAGATCGGCCTTTTTACCGCCCTCGGTGCAGTTGGCATCCTTCGCGTTAACAAAGGAGGCGCCGGCATGCGCGCAAGCGTTCGTACCGATGACGGTGGTATAATAGGTGACCATTTCCGTGGAGGTACCTTGGGAATAGGTAACCTTGATGCTCTTCACACGAACCTGCTTGGTCAATTTCGCAACCACAAAGCTGTCTACCGGAGCACTGAAAGTGACAGTAACAACGGATCCGCTGACAGATTTGGTAGCACCGGAAATGGAGTTGTTTAGATCGGAAGCGTAGCTGCTGTTGCCGCAAGTGAACTCGATCTTAGTCATGCCGGGATAGGCAACGGTCAGCTTGGAGCCGGCATAGAAACGAGCGGGATCGGCGTAGTCGCCAATTTTGGTGGAGGAGGCCGCCTTATCGTTGGTAACGGTAATGCCGTTCTGCTCCCACACCTGCTGGGTGTCGGTCTTTACTGTACGCTGCGCTTTGTTGGCGAAACTGATATTGGCAGTGCCGGTAAGTGTGGAAGTGGTTTCAGTTTCGTACGTATACAGCGCATACAAAACGGTATCGGCGGTAGCGGTGTAGGCATCGCCGGCCTTCAGATAGGTGGGCTTCGCGGTGACGTTGTTTACCGCAGCGGAGGCCCAACCGATGAAGGTGTAGCCCGTGGGAGCGCCCGCAGCGGGGAGCGTCACGGCATTTTCGCCGCAGACAACGGAGTCAACAGCGGTCACACCCTCGGGAACGAGGAAGTGGATGGTGTACTCGGGATCCTCGGGCTTCTCTTCCTCGCAGACAGTGCAGAAACCGTCTTGATAGTCGTGACCTTCGGACGTAACCGTATTGTCGTTGTAACTGTGACCACACAGATCGCAGGTATAGGTCGTGAAGCCGTCCTCCGTGCAGGTGGGATCGACGACAACCGTGGAATACTTGTGAGCGCAGTCTTTAATGATGTAGAAGCTGAGCTCGAACAGGTCGGACAGGCTGGAGGTGCTGTACGTGCTCCAGTTGTTCATAGAAGCATACCACTCCAGATAGTTGTCACGGCCAACATTCTTGATATAGTAGATGCCTTCAGCGCCGTCTTTAGCGGTAACGGTCCATTTGTCGTTGGTACCGGTATCGTTCAAAGAACTGTAGCTGCTCGCCAGAGCCAGCTTGCTGCCGCTCTCGGAAACGAACGAATAGGAACCGTCGGGGTTGACGGTAACGACCCATGTCTCGGCAGCGGTGATAGCGCTGAAGCCTGCGGAAACATCAATACCCTTGTTATAATACGACGAGGCCGAAACTTTATCGGCAGACAGCGCCATATTGTACGCCGGAGCGTAGATGACGACCTTCTCACCCGTCACAGGCAGTCTCGGCTGCTCGGCGCCGCAAGCGCTGCAGGTACCCTCAACATAGTTGTGGGCGATCATCGTGGTGAAGTTATCCTTGTAGCTCTTACCGCAGAGGCTGCAGGCGTAGGGAGTGTAGCCTTTCTCGGTGCAGGTAGCACTAACAGGAGTGCCTGCTACGTAGTCGTGCGCGCAGGAAGCCGAAGTTTTTGCTTCGCCGGAAGGCGTTGCCATATCGTCCGGGATCTCCTCGCCGAAGAGCAGGAAAGCAAACTCGGGGTAGTCAACAAAGACGTTACGGGTGCCGGTGATGGACTCGACAGAGTCGTTACGGCCCAATTCCCACGTGTCGACAGGGTCGGCTTCCATCCACTCGAGCAGAACGTCCAGGCTCTCCATCACGCCGGTGGAGCCCCAGGTGGTGTATTCGCCGTTGCCGTCGACATTGCCCCAACGGACATAGACATACAGGAAGATACGGCTGACGTCGCCACGCAGATCCAGCGTGCCGCCGGATGCGGTGTTAGGATTGTAAAATCCGCTGCTCTTGCCGTAGGCCTTGTTACCGCGGGAAGAGTTTTCGCTGGAAGCGGTGGGACGCAGCATCATGATGTCGTTTTCATCACGGCCGCCCAAGCCCTTGCTGTTGGGCCAGGTGTGCTCACGGTTCCAGGAAGGAGCGGAGCCCCAAGCCGGACCGATCGCTGCGCCGGAATAGAACGAAGAGATCGCCTTGCTATCCTCGCCGCTGTTCTGGCAATCGGTGTACTGATACAGATTTTTAGTGGCGTCATAACTGGTCACATAGCTATGATTATCCGTCATCAGATCCTGCAGCGCGTCATACAAGGCGCTGTCGGGAGCATCGGCCGTGCCGGTGCCACCGGGATAGGCGGACAACTCATCGTAGGTGTTGCCACTCGTGTAGAATGCTTCCGCATTCGGGGACAGAAAGGTTGCTACCTCGCTGCGCGTGCCCCAGTTGTAGATGTACTCGCCGGTAGAGTCATAGACGTACTCAACCGTGGCAGCATCGGCAACGATCTGGAACATGGGCAGCAGGCTAAAGCACAGGACGAACGCCATGAGCATAGCCAAACTGTGTTTCAAGACTTGCTTCATAAAACGATACCCCTTTTCTTTTTTGCATGTTTTCACATACAAATACAATTTTAGCAGATTACATGTGCAGAAGCAACTATAATTTTGGAAAATAATGATCGATAAGGAAAATCTTTCAAATATATTGCCGCATTGTATCGATAACTTTAGAAACTCTTGCCGGAAAGGATAAAAAAGATCCCGCAGCAGAAACTGCGAGATCTCTTAAATTATTACGGTAAAGCGAGGGTCTCGTCCTCCGTTTGGTAAGCGGCGCAAAAACTTAGGCCTCATACAGTTCGCGGTAACGAGCGTTTTGCTCCACGAGCTTCCGGTGCGGGCCGCGCATACCGGGCGGAGGCATCGGCGCCATCGATCAAGCCTCCTGTTCCATCGGCGCAATGAGGCAGACGGCGTGTGCCGCCATTCCCTCACCGGCACCCGTAAATCCAAGGCCCTCTTCGGTCGTCGCTTTCACACTGATATCATCCACGGCCATGCTGCAGGCAGACGCCAGACGTTCCCGCATAGCGGGGATGTGCGGCTTGAGCTTGGGAGCCTGTGCCAGCACGGTGGCATCGATATTCACCGGTGCGTACCCTGCCTCGCGCAGAACACGCACCACCTCGGACAGCAGTTTCAGGCTGTCGGCATTTTGGTATTGCGGGTCGGTATCCGGAAACAGGCAGCCGATATCCCCCAACGCTGCCGCGCCGAGCAGCGAATCCGCGATGGCGTGTGTCAGCACGTCCGCATCCGAATGCCCGAGAAGCCCTTTTTCCCATGGGATCGTAACACCGCCGAGAATCAGCGAACGCCCTTCCACCAAGCGGTGAACGTCATAGCCGTGACCGATACGCAGTTTCATCGCAACCATCCTTCCGCTGTACGAATATCCTCCGGCGTGGTGATCTTGAGGTTGGTATACTCCCCCTCCACCAAACGTACCGGATGCCCGATCGCTTCCACCAGCTGGCAATCGTCCGTGACCTGCAGTCCGCTTTGCTCCATATACTCCACCGCACGCAGATACAACGTCCGCTCAAACACCTGCGGCGTTTGCACGCTCCACAGGGTAGCGCGGTCGGGGGTCAATCGCACAAAGCCGTCGGCATCGACGATCTTGATGGTATCCTTAACGCGCACGGCGGCGGCTGCCGCGCCGTCACGTCGAGCGGCCTCAACGACCGCGGCAATACATTCGAGAGAGATCAAGGGACGTGCGCCGTCGTGAATAGCAAACAGCGCGACATCCGAGCAGCAAGCGCGCACGCCGTTTGCCACAGACTGCTGACGGCTGTCGCCGCCGGCAACGACGGCGGTCAGTTTGGTAATACCGTGATCGGCGGCGAGGGCTTGCAGCGCATCTACGTCCTCGGCACGGGTCACCAGCACGATCTCATCGATAACCGGGCTGTTCTGAAATGCCGACAGCGTATGCGCGATGACCGGCTTGCCGTTTAACGGCAGCAGCATTTTCGGCATACCCATCCGGGTGGAGCTGCCGGCCGCCACAATGACGGCAGACACCGCTTTGGGCGCTGTGTTCATACGTCTCGCCTCCGTTTATCTACAGTGATAATAGTATTTTAGCAGAGTTGCCGGTAAAAAGCAACCCTGCCAGAAAACAGAAAACCCGCACAAACCGTGAGTTCGTGCGGGTTTGTGCGGGATTTTCCGTGGCTGGGATGGCAAGAATCGAACTTGCCCGGGCAGAGTCAAAGTCTGCTGTCCTACCACTAGACTACATCCCAATAGTGTGGGGTGGGAGATGGGATTCGAACCCACGATCTTCAGTGCCACAAACTGACGCGTTAGGCCAACTACGCTACACCCACCATATCTGGCGCGCCTGAAGGGACTCGAACCCCTGACCCTCTGCTTAGAAGGCAGATGCTCTATCCAGCTGAGCTACAGGCGCCTATAT
>JAZNKN010000046.1:0-6068 GCA_045578625.1 Acutalibacteraceae bacterium
CGCCGCCCCTACATTCACATAGCCCATAAGCGGGGCGTCGAGGGCGCCGCCCCCTACAAAGCCCGCGGGCGGCAGGTTGCCGCCCCTACCACCCCAAAACGGCATGGTAGGGGAGGGCCTCTGCGCCCTCCCGCGCAGGGATCGCACAGGCTTGGGCGGAACGACACGCCGGTTGTTCCCTACCAGTATAACACACTTTCGCCGTATTGCAAAGAAAATGTTTGCTTTTCCCTTCAAATTAGAGTATGATAGTAGCAAACACAACGTAAAAGGAGAATGACTATGCGCGCTGTTATCACCGTCATCGGTAAGGATATGGTGGGTATTCTGGCGAAGGTGTCTACCACCTGCGCCGCCCGCAACATCAACGTTCTGGAGGTCACCCAGTCGATCCTGCAGGATATGTTCGCCATGATCATGATGGTGGATATTGAAAACAGCAACGCTCCCTTCACGCAGTTTGCGGACGAGCTTGCCGCGATGGGTGAGGAGATGGGTCTGTCCATCCACACCATGCACGAGGATATTTTTCAGTCGATGCACCGCATCTGAGGAGAGACGACTATGCTGAACACCCGCGATATTCTGGAGACCATCACGATGATCCAGGAGGAAAACCTGGACATTCGTACCATCACGATGGGTATTTCGCTGCTGGATTGCTGCCACAGCGACATTGACACCGTGTGCGAGCGCGTGTATCACAAGATCACCACCCGCGCCAAGGATCTGGTCGCCACCGGCGAGCAGATCGAGAAGGAATACGGTATTCCGATCATCAACAAGCGCATCTCCATCACCCCCGCGTCGATGGTGCTGGCGGCCTGCGACGACAAGGACGCCCTAAAACTGGCGCACACGCTGGAGCGTGCCGCCTGCACCTGCGGCGTCAACTTCATCGGCGGCTTTTCCGCGCTGGTGCATAAGGGCTACGCTGCCGGCGACCGCGAGCTGATCGACGCCATCCCCGAGGCGCTCGCGCAGACCGAGCACGTGTGCGCGTCGGTCAACATCGGCTCGACCAAGTCGGGCATCAATATGGACGCCGTGGAGCAGATGGGGCGCGTCGTGAAGCGCGCCGCCGAGCTGACCGCCGACCGTAACTGCATCGGTCCGGCCAAGTTGGTGGTATTCTGCAACGCGCCGGAGGACAACCCCTTTATGGCGGGTGCGTTCCACGGTCCGGGTGAGCCGGATTGTGTTATAAACGTCGGCGTTTCCGGTCCGGGTGTGGTGCGTGCCGCGCTCGCCAAGGCCGGTGATTGCGACCTGACCGCGGTGGCGGATCTCATCAAGCGCACCGCGTTCAAGATCACGCGTATGGGTCAACTCGTCGCGCAGGAGGCGTCCCGCCGTCTCGGCGTGCCGTTCGGCATCGTCGACCTGTCGCTTGCGCCCACGCCCGCGGTGGGTGACTCGGTCGCCCACATTCTGGAGGAGATCGGTCTGGAGCAGTGCGGCGCTCACGGTACGACCGCCACGCTCGCGATGCTCAACGACGCGGTCAAGAAGGGCGGCGTGATGGCGTCGTCCCACGTCGGCGGTCTGTCCGGCGCGTTCATCCCGGTCACGGAGGACGCGGGTATGATCGCCGCCGCCCGCAGCGGCTGCCTGCGGCTGGAGAAGCTCGAGGCAATGACGGCGGTCTGCTCGGTGGGTCTGGATATGATCAACATCCCCGGCGATACCTCGCCTGAGATCATTTCCGCCATCATCGCGGACGAAGCGGCGATCGGTATGATCAACAACAAGGCGACGGCGGTGCGCGTCATCCCCGCCATCGGCAAGACGGTCGGCGAGGAGCTGGAGTTTGGCGGCCTGCTGGGCAGCGGTCCGGTCATGCCGGTCAATCCTGCCTCGCCCGCGCGGTTCATCCACCGCGGCGGACGTATCCCCGCCCCGCTGCAGGCGCTGCGCAATTAAACAGAATGAGACATGAAAAAACCGCCCTACGGGGCGGTTTTTTGTTTGAATTGTTCGAAGAGAACTCCGCCCCTACCACCCCAAAACGGCATTGTAGGGGAGGGCCTCTGCGCCCTCCCGCGCAGGGATCGCGCAGGTTTGGGCGGAACGACACGCAGGTCGTTCCCTACGGTGTAGCAATGGGTTTGTGGGGAATTTGACGGGCGGGCGGCAGGTTGCCGCCCCTATTCGCACATCCCATAAGCGGCACCATCACAGCAGCGTCATCAATTCCGGCAGGGAATTGACCACGCGGGTGCCGGGAGCGAGGGTGGCGGGGTCGGCGTGGCGCGTGTTGACGAGACACGCCGCCAGCCCGGCGTTTTGTGCGCCGCGGATGTCCGCGTTCACCGAATCGCCCAACATCATGACCTCGTCCCGCGGCGGGTCGCCCAGCTCGCGCAGGACGGCGTCGAAAAACGCGGGGGCGGGCTTATCGTAGCCTACCAGATCCGAGGTGAGGATGCGGGTGAAATACTTGGCAAGTCCCGCGGCCTCCAGCCGCTGCTCCTGCTGACGCTGCGGTGCGTTACTGGCGGTGGCGAGGGTGTAGCGCTCGGCCAGATACGCCAGTGTCTCCGCCGCGCCCTCCTCCGGAACGGAGCTGTCGTGCAGGTGATGGCGGAAGCGCGCTTCTACCGTCGGGCCGTCGGCATCCAGACCCAGCGCCTCCAGCACCCGCGTCCAGCGGGTGGCGTACAGCTGCTTCTGGGTCAGCGTGCCGGCCGCGACCTGCTCCCAAAGACCGCCGTTGATGCGGTGGTAGGCGGCAAACTGCGCGTCATCAAACGTCAGCCCTACGTCCGCTAACGCCCGACGGATCACCGGATCCACACAGTCGCGGAAGTTCAGCAGGGTATCGTCAATATCAAACAGCAAATAGCGTATCATACGTCCCATTCCTCCAACGGTACGCGGTGACAGTTCACCACCGCGTCGGTCAGCTCGCCGTCCGGCGCGTATTCCATCATCAGGTGGAAGAACCGCCGCCCTTCGCCCAGTGCTTTGAGCGCTAAGCGGTCGGCGCGCCACATCTTCAGCTTGGGCAGGCGCTCCTTTTTGACCCATTTCAGCTCGCCGTCCGGACGTTCCGTCTGCAGCTCGCCCTCCCATTCGGTAGCGGTGAACACGTAGACGCGCTCGTAAAGGTAGCGCGGGACGGTGTAATACAACTCGATCAGACCGTGGAACTTCCACTTGGTCGGGGTCACGCCGGTGGCGTCCGGTATGGTGCGGCGCATCGCCTTCACCGCGTACTCACGCGGGATGCGGCGTGTGATCACGCCGTTCCAGAGCCCCTCGTTGATGAGGTTCTTGCGGCGGTTGCGGTGCAGCAGCAGTACCTCGCCGTCGCGCTCCAGATACATCAGCACGGTGGACCGAAAGATGCGGTGCGGCTGCGGATAGGCGACCTCAGGTTTTTTTCGTGACATAGGTTATCGCCTCCGTCTGCGGCGCTGCTCCACGACAACGCCTGCGATGGTGACCGGCAGGGAGAGAACCTCCTGCCGGGTATAGCTGCGTACGGGATACTCCGGATTGAGCGGGCGCAGCTGAATGCCGTTTTCGGTCAGCGTCAGCCGCTTGAGCGTGGCGTCTGAGCCACCGATGTAGGCCACCACGTCGTCGCCGGTGTCGGCGGTGGACTGTACGCGCAGGATCACCACGTCGCCGTCGCGGTATTCGGGGTACATGCTGTCCCCCGTGACGAGCAGACCGAAATAGTCGTAGCCCGAGCCGGCCAGCGAGCTGTCCAGCTCGATCTCCTCCACCACGTCGGTGATGGCTTCGATGGGAATGCCCGCCGGCACACGTCCCAGCACCGGCACGCGGCGGCGCGGGGTCATCGGAATGACGTTCTCGCTGCCGTCCCGCAGGGCGGGGGTATAGCGATCGGCGGGGAGGGGGGCGACGTTGCTCTCCTCCGGCAGCACCATCTCACCCAACAGCACCGCGCGTGGGGCGCGGAAATAGCGGGTCAGCAGCTCCAGCTCCTCCTCGGTGGGGACGACCTGACCGCGGCGCAGCGCCATCATACGGCTGTGCGGCAGCGCCAGATCGCGCTCCATCCGCTCCGGTGTGCGCCCCCACGCGGTACACAGCCGCTCCAGCGAGGCTGCAAAGCCCGCCGCCGGCAACGGATCGTCCAAGATCGCGCTTTTCGGGATGCCGAAATGCGCCGCCAGACGCGCCACAGCACCCATCCGCGGCTCCTTGGTACCAAGCTCCCACGTGGACACCGCCTTGTCCGACACGCCGGCGATCTCGCCAAGCTCGCGTTGGGTCAGGTGATGCTCTTCCCGCAAACGGCGGATATTCTCACCGATAGACATAGGCTCTACCTCCCTTATACCTCTATTTTACACCCAAAGTAGAGAAATGGCAAGATTTTTTTGCGGATAATCTACTTTTGCTTGACATTCTACCGAAAGGAGAGTATAATGGGTAGTAACCAAGAGGGAACCTCGATGCCGCGGCATCGGGGATTTCTTTGGCGCTATATATCTACTTAAAGTAGAGAAAGGAGGGAGAGAGGATGCCGAATCGGATACTCAAGGAGTCGGTGTGTACCAGTCCGAACATGGAGCGGCTGAGCTGGTTTGAGGAGGTGTGCTTTTACCGGCTGATCGTGCAGTGTGACGACTATGGACGGTTGGACGCGCGACCGGTGTTGCTGCGTGCCAAGCTGTTCCCGCTGCGCGAGGACGTGCAGGTCGCCGAGGTGGACGCGGCGATGGCGCGGCTGGAGGAGGTGGGGCTGATCGAGCGGTATGAGGTGATCGGGCGTCCCTATTTACAGCTTGCGACGTGGGAGCGGCATCAGCGCGTGCGTAATAAGCGCAGTCGGTTCCCGCCGCCGCTGTGGTGCGCCGATCTGGCGCAGTGGGAGGAGAAATTTGAGGATTGAACAAGGCGAGACTGGGGGAGTTATGTGAGGTGAACCTCTCCGTCTGCGGTTGCACCGCAGACACCTCCCCTGATAGGGGAGGCTTATTTTGCCCCCCTACAAAGCCCGCGGGCGGCAGGTTGCCGCCCCTACCACCCCAAAACGGCATTGTAGGGGAGGGCCTCTGTGCCCTCCCGCGCAGGGATCGCGTAGGTTTTGGAGGGCGGGCGCAGAGGCCCGCCCCTACGGTGAGATTGTGCGAGGAAGGCATATATGGCCTCTGCACGGGAGGCGTGTGTGGAAAGACGGTGGAGAAATGTGGAAAACCGGGCATTCGGTCAACTGACAGCAACTCGCGGTCAATTGACAGCAGATCGTCAGCCATAATCCAATCCAATCCAATACAATCCGAATCCTTCTATTTGAATCCGTATCCTAACGCAGGTAACGGCGGTGAAAAGTTTTCAACAGTTTGTGGAAAGTGTGAGGTGGAGCGATGTGTAACGTGTGTGGGCATCTGTGGTGTGTACCGGGATGTCCGGAATATGAGCCGGCGAACGATCCGGCGGCATCGGGGCAGTGCGAGATCTGCGGTGCGACGGTGTTTGGTTTTGGGACAAGACGCTGCAACGAATGTGAGGAGGTCGAGGACGATGGCGATCAGTAAACAGGCCGAGGCGGTCAAGCAGGAGATGCTGCAGGCGGTCACGCTGCGGCGCGAGCTGGAGGCGGTGGAGTGTGAGTGGCAGGATCTGCTCGCGGTGCTGGAGGAGGCGGTTGGCGAGGCGGCGGCCGAGAGCTTTGCCGTCGCTACCGCGGTGCATACCGAGCGGATGGCACTGCGTCGGCGGTTGACCGAGGCGCAGCTGAGCAACTGGGCGCGCATCTGTGCCGGTGGGTTGACACCGCTGCAGCGGCGCATTCTGGGGCTGCGGTTCGTGCGGGGGTGTACGTGGAGTGACCTGACGGAGCAGGTCGGCAAGGCAAAGCAATACCTCCTGCGCGAGCATAACAAGGCGTTGGAGGCGATTGCAAAAAAGTTGCCGAAGTGTCTTGAAGGTGACAAGGTCGGGTGTGGTAAGATGAGGGCGTTCGCAGGGGAGGCGACCGTTCCTACGGAATAACCGTGGGATCGTGCGGAATTTGGCGGGCGGCAGGTTGCCGCCCCTACCACCCCAAAACGGCATGGTAGGGGAGGGCCTCTGTGCCCTCCCGCGCA
>JAZNKN010000047.1:0-16304 GCA_045578625.1 Acutalibacteraceae bacterium
CGTCCGCGCAACAAACACGTAATCGTATCCGCTCTTGACCTGCGGCGCTACCTGCCGAAAGGCTTCGCGGATGATGCGGCGGCAACGGTTTCGCTGTACCGCTTTACCGACTTTTTTCCCCGTCGTGATACCGATGCGTACCGTCTTAAACGGGTTTTTGCGCACGTATACGATCAAAAACGGATGCACCAAAGCCTTCCCGCGGTAGTACGCACCGCGGAATTCTTTGTTTTGTTTCAGCGTGTAGACCGTTTTCATCGTATCTCACTTTCTCCCAACTAATGAAAAAAAGCCACTCAAGGTGGCCTTTTTTAATAGGTGAGACGATTTCTACCTTTCGCTCTGCGGCGAGCCAGCACCTTACGGCCATTGGCAGTTGCCATTCTCTTACGGAAGCCGTGTTCCATTTTGCGATGTCTCTTTTTAGGCTGATATGTACGAAGCATGGTTTTACCCCCTTTCGCCTCTTGCGAGATTTTATTATATAACAGACCGTCCATAAAAGTCAACAGGAATTTGCTGTTTTTTATAATCTGCCCTACCCCACCCTGCTTTTTATTCCGCTGTTCGCCGTTTTGAGGGGGTGTTTTGGCGTTTTTGAAGGTGGGACGGCAACTTTTCACACAATATAAAAAAGTGGGGAAAACTATTAAAAAATGATTGTAATTATATTTAATATATGATATAATACAATAAGTATTTTATATCCTCTATTATATAATGTATAGGACGTCGTGAATCTTCAAAGGAGCTTAAAGCGTATGGAAAGCATTAAGGAAGCCTGGTCCGGTATTCTGGACTTTCTGCACGGACAAGACGACATCAGTGAAGTCGCGTACAATATGTGGATCAAATGCATCGAGCCGTGCACGATCGAAGGAAACACCGTAGTGGTTCTGGTACATACCGATTTTCAGCGCGGTATCATTCTCGGCCAATATGCGGACAAGATCAAAAATGCTTTTCAGCAGGTGCTGGGCATTCCGTTTGATCTGAAGGTGCTTTCGGAGGAAACGCAGGAAGCACCGGCTGTCGAGTTGCCGAAGGCGGAAAACATCTTCGGTCAGCGGCCGACGGACTACGAATATTCTTTTGAAAACTTCGTTGTCGGCCCCTCCAATAAGTTTGCACACGCCGCCTCGCAGGCGGTCGCGCTCAAGCCAGCCGGCTCGTACAACCCGCTGTTTATCTACGGCGGCTCTGGTCTGGGTAAGACGCACCTGCTGTTTGCCATCTGCAACGAGATTCGCAAGAAGGCGCCGGATACCCGCATTTTGTACACCAAGGGCGAGTTTATGACTAACGAGCTCATCGAGGCGCTGCGTAACAGTGCCATGACCGAGTTCCGCGCCAAATACCGTCAGGTGGATATTCTGCTCATCGACGATATTCAGTTTATCGCCGGTAAGCTGAGTACGCAGGAGGAATTTTTCCACACGTTCGATGCGCTGCATCAGGCAAATAAACAGATCGTACTGACCTCCGACCGTCCGCCGCGTGAGATCGCCACCTTAGAGGAGCGGCTGCGCACCCGATTCGAGATGGGTCTGCTTGCCGATATTCAGCCGCCGGATCTAGAGACGCGTATTGCCATCATTAAGCGCAAAGCGCAGTTGGTCAATCTGGATATCAACGACGACGTGGCGGAATACATCGCTACACAGCTTAAGAGCAACGTGCGTCAGGTCGAGGGCGCGGTACGCCGTATGCAGGCGCAATGCATGCTGGACGGCGATCATCCGTCGCTGATAACTGCACAGGCCGCGATCCGGGATATTAAAAACGAAAATCAGCCGGTGCCGATCACGGTAGAGCGCATCATCAACGAGGTCGCGCGTACCATGTCGGTCACGCCGGAGGATATCCGCTCTAACAAGCGCTCCGCGACCATCTCGTCGGCGCGGCAGGTGGCGGAATACGTGGTACGCAATATCACCAATCTGCCGATGAAGAACATCGGCGAGGAGTTTGGCGGCCGCGATCATACCAGTGTTGTGTATGCCATCCAGAAGGTCGAAGAAACGATGGCAACCAATCCGAGCTTCAAGGGTCTGGTAAACGACATTATCAAAAATATTTCCGATTCATAAGTGAATAACTCGGTGGATTGACGGTGAAAACGCGGGGGAGAGCGGTGAAAAGAAAAAAAGAGTTTTCCACTTGTCTTTCACATTCCACTCACAGGATTTCACAGTGTGTGAAAGGTTTTGAAAGTTTTCACATTTCTCCCAAAAATGTCCACACGGATTTCACGGAAGTGGAGAAGTGAAAATGCGCTTTATATCACGCTTTCGGAAGGTTTTCCACAAATCCACAGCCCCTACTAATACTACTAAAAAGAATATTATATTTTTATAGATAACACGCGTTGCGTGTATCGTGAAAGGATGAAGAGTATGCGTATCTATTGTGACCGACAGGCTCTGGCAGAGGCAGTCAACAATGTACAGCGTGCCGTAGCGGCAAAATCGGCTCTCCCGGCGTTGGAGGGTATTCTGCTGCGTTCGTCGGCGTCGTCCCTGTTCTTGGCAGGCTACGATATGGAATTGGGTATCACCACCACCATTGAAGCACAGGTGGACGAGCCCGGCGAGATCGTACTGACTGCCAAGCTGTTCTCCGAGATCCTGCGCCGTCTGCCTGCAGACGAGGTGCTGATCGAAAGCAACGATAAGAATAATACGCTGATCCGCTGCGGTAATTCGGAGTTTACCATTATGGGCTTCTCCTCGGTGGATTATCCCGAGCTACCCACCATCAATAACGGTGCAGCAATGACGATGGATCAGAATATGCTCAAGAGCATGATCCGTCAGACGCTGTTTGCAGTGGCGCAGACCGATACGCGTCCGGTGCATACCGGTGTGCAGTTTGAGATCAAGGATCAGACCCTGCGTCTGGTCGCGGTGGACGGTTCGCGTTTGGCGATGCGCTCCGAGCCGATCAAGAGTAATGAGGATCTGCAGTTCGTCGTTCCCGGCAAGACGCTGAATGAAGTGCTGAAGCTGCTGGGTGATGAGGAAGAGCCGCTGTACGTGACGGTGGGCGTGCGTCATATCATTATGGAGATCGGCGGGTATTCCGTGTTCTCCCGTCTGCTGGACGGCGAATTTTTGCCGTATCGCAAGGCGATTCCCACCAACGCCAGTACCACCATCCGCCTGAACACCCGCGCAATGATCGAAGCGGTGGATCGCGCGTCGTTGGTCATCAACGACCGTCTGAAGTCTCCGCTGATCTGCCGTTTTAAGGACGACCGCATCTCGCTGTCGTGTATTACGGCACTCGGTAGCGCGAACGACGCGGTGGAAGCCAAGATCGACGGCCGTCAGGAGGAGATGGGCTTTAACAGCCGCTTCCTGCTGGATGCGCTGCGCAATACCGAGAGCGACGAGATCGTGATCGAGCTGAGCGGCACGCAGTCGCCGATGAAGATCCTGCCGCCGGAGGGCGACAGCTTCCTGTTCCTGGTGCTGCCGGTACGGTTGAAGCGCGTATGAAACAGATAATACATACCGAGTTTATTCGGTTGGACACCCTGATGAAGCTTGCCAGTCTAACGCCAACCGGCGGACAAGCTAAGGAAAAGATCCAGGCGGGACTGGTGCTTGTCAACGGAGAGTGCTGCACACAGCGCGGAAAAAAGCTGCGCCCCGGTGATCGCGTGACGCTGGGGGACGAGACCGTTGATATCATCGGAGAATAGGAAGGAAACACGCGATGCAAGTGACCCGATTGATCTTTGACGGTTATCGCAATCTGGAGGCCGGATGCTGGGAGCCGTATCCCGGAGTCAATGTCATTATCGGTGAAAATGCGCAGGGAAAGACCAATTTATTGGAAGCGCTGTGGCTGTTTACCGGCGGCAAAAGCTTTCGCGGTGCGAAGGACAGCGAACTGATCGGCTTCGGCGCAGAGCAGAGTCGGTTGACGATGGATTTTCACGCCGGCGGCCGGGAGCAGCAGGCAGAGATCACCATCAAAACGCGGCGCAGTGCCACGCTCAACGGTGTGCCGCAATCCTCTGCTTCCAAGCTGGCGGGTATTTTCTGCGGTGTGGTGTTTTCTCCGGCGCATTTATCGCTCATTAAAGGCGGTCCGCAGGAGCGGCGGCGGTTGATCGATGCCGCCTACTGTCAACTGCGGCCGGCATACGTCAGCGCGATTACCGAATACGCGCGGGTGCTGACCCAACGCAACGCACTGTGCAAGGCGAAAAACAGCAATGATGCGGCGGAGGAGCTGCTGGAGCTGTGGGACAGACAATTGGCGCAGACCGGCTGCCGGTTAATTAACGCCAGACAGCGGTATATTCGTAAAATGGCACCGGTCGCCCGCGAGATCTATCAAGGTCTGTCCGGCGGAAAGGAAGCGTTTGATATCCGCTACGTATCCTCCATCGATTGTCAGGTCGAGGAGACGGCGGGGGAGATCGCTGCAAAGCTGTTTGAGGCACTGCAAGAGCATCATCGGGACGACCTTGCCGCCGGCTTTACCACCGTCGGCCCGCATCGGGACGATATGGAGGTGCTGATCGACGGTCGCTCCGCCCGCAGCTTCGGCTCACAAGGGCAACAGCGCTCCGCGGTGTTGGCGCTCAAGATCGCCGAAGCGGTATTGCTGGAGGAGGTCACCGGTGAGAAGCCCATTGCGCTGCTGGACGACGTGATGAGCGAGCTGGACGTATCGCGCCAAGAGTATATTTTGAATCATATTCGGGACTGGCAGGTGTTTATTACCTGCTGTGAGCCGACCCCGCTGCTGCAGATGCAGGACGGACGGCAGTTCTGTATGAGTAACGGTAAGCTTTCCACCAAGTAAATGACGGTTGTTGAAAAAAGGGAGCTTTACGTATGTATTTGTATTTAGGACAGGAAACGGTCGTCCCGATGCGGGAGATCGTGGGCATCTTTGATATGGATAATACCACGATCTCCAGAAGCACTCGCGCGTTTTTGGCGGAGGCGGAGCAAAAGGGACAAGTCGTGACCGTCAGCCAAGAGCTTCCCAAAAGCTTTGTTGTGTGTGAGTCCGAAAAAAACGGCAGAACCGTTTATATATCGCAAATTTCCTGTGCGACCCTGCTTAAACGCGCGGAAGCACTGCGCCCAAACTAAGAAATGAGAGGTTATCCGACATGAGTACCGAAATGGAAATGGACTTGGAGCTGGAAAACGAAATGACCCGTGCGGAAAATAAGCCGTACGACGAGAGTCAGATCCAGGTGCTGGAGGGCTTGGAAGCCGTCCGTAAGCGCCCGGGTATGTATATTGGCTCGACGGGTCCGCGCGGCCTGCATCATCTGGTGTATGAGATCGTGGACAATTCCATTGACGAAGCCCTCGCCGGCTTCTGCACCCATATTGAAGTGGACATTCTGCCCGGTGATATTATCTCGGTTCGTGATAACGGCCGCGGTATTCCGGTCGGTATCCACGAAAAGATGGGTATCCCCACCGTTACCGTCGTTCTGACGGTGCTGCACGCCGGCGGTAAGTTCGGTGGCAGCGGCTATAAGGTGTCCGGTGGTCTGCACGGCGTGGGTTCGTCTGTTGTTAATGCCCTGTCCGAGTGGCTGGAGGTCGAGATCTCCCGCGAGGGTAAGGTGTTTGCGCAGCGCTTTGAGCGCGGCAACGCGGTGTCGGAGCTGACCGTGATCGGTAAGTCCGAGTGCGACGGTACGCTGATCCGCTTTAAGGCCGATGCGGAGATCTTTACCGATACGACGGAATACGAGTACGAGGTACTGGAGAAGCGGCTTCGTGAGCAAGCGTTTCTAAATGCAGGCTTAAAGATCACGCTGACTGACCGCCGCGATCCGGAGCAGGTCGTGGAAAAGGAATTCTGCTACGAGGGTGGTATTTCCTCCTTTGTGGAATTTATGAACAAAACGCGCGGCTATACAGCACTGCACGAGTCGGTGATCCACATTTCAATGGCGAAGGGTGATTCCATCGCTGAGGTCGCGTTCCAGTACAATGACAGCTACAACGAAAACATCATTTCGTTTGCGAATAACATCCATACGGTGGACGGCGGTACGCACGAAAACGCGTTCAAAAACGCCATCACCCGTATTTTGAACGACTACGCACGGCGTCACGGTTTGCTGAAAGAGGCAGACTCTAATCTGAAGGGTGATGACGTGCGTGAGGGTCTTACCGCGGTCATCAGTGTGAAGCTGAAGGATGCCCAGTTTGAGGGTCAGACCAAGGCAAAGCTGGGTAATACCGCGATGGGTACTCTGGTAACACAGCTGCTCAATGAAAAGCTCGCACCGTATCTGGAGGAAAATCCGGCGGTGGCCAAGGGTATTTTGGAGAAATCCATCAACGCCGCGCGCGTACGTGAAGCCGCGCAGAAGGCACGTGAGTTGGCGCGTAAAAAGACCGGTCTTTCCTCGACGCGTATGCCGGATAAGTTGGCGGATTGCATCTGGAGCGATGCCGAGCGTACCGAGCTGTACATCGTTGAGGGTGACTCGGCAGGTGGTTCTGCCATTCAGGGCAGAGACCGTAACTTCCAGGCGATCCTCCCGCTGTGGGGCAAGATGCTCAACGTGGAAAAAGCCCGCTTGGATAAGGTGTACGGTAACGAAAAGCTGATTCCGGTCGTCGTGGCGCTCGGCTGCGGAATCGGTGATGATTTTGATATTTCTAAGCTGCGGTATGACAAGGTCATTATCATGGCCGATGCCGACGTTGACGGTGCGCACATCAGCACCCTGCTGATGACCTTCTTCTTCCGCTATATGCGTCCGCTGATCGACGAGGGTCACGTGTATATCGCACAACCGCCGCTGTATAAGGTGTCTAAAGGCAAGCAGGTACGCTACGCTTTCTCAGATCCTGAGCGCGACAAGTACATTGCGGAGCTTGGCGGTAACGCCGACATTCAGCGCTATAAAGGCCTTGGTGAAATGGACCCCGAACAGCTATGGGAGACCACGATGGATCCGGCATTCCGCACCATGTTGCGTGTGGAGCTGTCGGATGCCGCCGCTGCGGATGAGGCATTTACCATTCTGATGGGTGATAAAGTCGAGCCGCGCCGTGATTTTATCGAGCGCAACGCGCAATACGTGTCGAATCTGGATATCTGATATAAGGAGCCCCCATGGAACATACCGTTACGGCAATTGAATATGCAGTGGGACTCAGCAGGGAGGAGTATATCTACTCCCAGCAGCTGGTCTCCAAGGTGCAGCGTGGGCGGCGCGCGCTCGGCAGCTGGTGGTTTTCGGTGCTGTTGATGATCCCGTGTGTGCTTGCGGTATTTGCCGATCGGCAGTTATCCGGTCAATGGGATCCGGCGCTGATCGCCATTGTGGCGATGATGGTGGTTGCGGAGGTTTGGGTGCTGCTTGCTACGCCGTATCAGCTGCGTCGGCAGCACGGTCGCGCATACGACAAGACCTGCTTTCACGGCTATTCGTTTGACGGCGTTGTGACGGTGGGGGAGCGCAGTATTACCAAAAAGGCAGCGAAAGGGACGACGCAGATCCCGTATGCTGCATGTGTGGCGTTTATCGAGGATCCCGAAATGATACTGTTTGGCGTCGGTAAGGGGAAAAGTATTGTGATCCCGAAACGGTGTCTGACCGCTGAGGATGCCGAGGCGACGCGGAAGGCAGCGCTTGCGGCGATCCCACCGTCGCGCTGTTATCTGTTGGGTCGGGTAGATGCGGAGTTATCTTCCCGCTTGCCGCTTCCTGAGGAGGGTGTGCCGGCACCGGAGGATCCGTTGATGCTGATGCGGGTGGAATATACCCCGCGAGAGTTAAAATCGCAGGCGACCGAGACGGCGATCCGCAATTTCGGCGAAATGCTGCCGCAGCGGATGCTGACGGCGGTGTTAATCGTGATCGTGTCATATTTCGTCGCGGATATTCCACCGCTGCCGACCTTTTTGCTGTGTGCCGTGGTGATATTCTTGTTAGCGATCATGGGCGCGCGCACGCGGGTGCAGCGGGCGTTGACACTGTCGCAAGGGGAAGCCCGTTTTGTGACGGTCGAGCTGACCGAGCGGCTGATCCGCATTGGAAACAAGGGCGCGGAAAAGCTGCAAGTGCCGTGGAGTTACGTGACGCGGGCGGTGGAAGCACCGTGCGAGGTTGAGATCTACGTCAGCGGCGACAAAGCGTTTACCATTCCGAAACGGTGTATTGAGGATATGGAGCAACTGCGGCGTATCGTGGATGCACATCTACCGGCGTAATATCAAAGGAGGAAGCCGATGATATACGAGCAGCCTTGTCGGTTTCCGACCGATGATCCCGATCATTTGTGGTTTCAAATGACGGGGCGGGTGCTGTCACAGTTTGAAGCAACGTATTGGTACGCGGTGCTTATCGGCGGCAGAAAACGGATACCGCTTATCGGATTTGTGCTGTGCCTGTTTTTCGCGATGATGCCGCTGACGTACACCGCGGGAATGCCGGATGCGGGTAACGAAGTATTGATCGCGTTTCTGGTGATCCTGATCGCCGTGTGTACGCTGTGCATCGCAACTGCGTGGGCGATCTACCACCCCAAGCGGCACGCAACACGGTGGTATGTGAACTACGTGGCAGATTCCGCGCGGCATGAGCGGGGCGACCGTATCGCTTTTTTTACCGATTACGTTACCGTTACCTCGCTGCGCGGGGTGAGGCGGATGAAATGGAGCGAAGTCGTCACCTGCGTGGAGACGTATAACGGCTTTGCACTGTATGACGAAGCCAACTGGATCATTCTGCGGGCGCAGGATATGACCGCGACCGACGTGCAGTTTGTTCGCGACTATCTGACCGCACGGTTGGATCCGAAGGTGATGATGTGTCGCTCTCGGGCGATGTGTGTGTTGGCGCAGCCGCTTCCCATTCCGCAGAATTATCCCGAAGCGACATGCTTGACGAGCGCGGCCATCGCGTTTGAGCAAACGGAGCTTGGTAAACGGGAGAAAACGCGACGGTTTTTGCTGTTGTTCGCCTGCAACACAGCACTGGCGTTGTTGGTGGCGGTGATGTTCGCCGCCGTGTTTACCGTAACACCGTATCATCTGGTGGATCTGGTGATCTTTTGCGCGGCATGGGTCGCGGGAAGCGCGGTGGTCACACTGCTGTTTTCCAAGTTGTTTTTCCGCAAAAATACACAAACGCTGCGGCTGCGGTTTGAACCCGACGGTCTGCAGATCACGGTGGGGGAGACCGCCGTGTTTATTACCAAGGATCGGCTGCGGCTGACGGTTACCGACAGCACGGTGCGGCTTTGGTTTATTAACGGTGACCCGTTTAGTATTCCGCTGAGCGTGGTGGAGGACGCGAGCGTCCTCAAAGCGCTGGCGGGTGTCAGATAAAGAATGTTCCTAACGGACAGTTAAAGGAGAACCTATCATGGACGAGCAAACCACGGTACAGAACAAGCTGATCAATGTCGATCTGGAAAAGGAAATGAAAAAGCGTTTCCTGGAGTATTCCATGTCGGTCATCGTGGCGCGTGCGCTGCCGGATGTCCGCGATGGCCTGAAGCCGGTGCATCGTCGCATTCTGTATACGATGCACGAGCGTGGCCTGACGCCGGATAAAGCGTACCGTAAGTGCGCGGATACCGTCGGCGCGGTGCTGGGTGGCTATCACCCGCACGGTGACGCTTCAGTGTACGATGCGATGGTGCGTATGGCGCAGGATTTTTCGCTGCGGTATCCGCTGGTCGATGGTCACGGTAACTTCGGTTCGATCGACGGTCATCCCGCCGCAGCCTACCGTTATACCGAGTCACGTATGAGCAAAATGTCGCTGGATATGCTGGCGGATATCGAGAAGGAAACGGTAGACTTCACCCCCAACTACGACGACCGTCTGGAAGAGCCGGTGGTACTGCCGTCCCGCTTCCCCAACCTGCTGGTGAACGGTTCGATGGGTATCGCGGTCGGTATGGCGACCAACATTCCGCCTCACAATCTATGCGAGGTCGTGGACGGTATCTGCCTGCTGATCGATAACCCCGATGCGGGTCTGCCGGAGATCATGGAGCATATCAAGGGCCCCGATTTCCCGACCGGCGGTATCATTATGGGCTATTCCGGCATCCGTGCAGCGTATGCTACCGGCCGCGGCCGCATCATCGTGCGTGCCAAGACCGAGATCGAGGAGCACGGCGATCGCTTCCGCATCGTGATTACGGAGATCCCGTATCAGGTCAATAAGCTCAATCTGGTCAAATCCATCATCGAACTGGTGGACGATAAGCGGATCGAGGGTATCCGTGACGTGGTCGATCACTCCAGCCGTGAGGGTATGCGCGTGGTCATCGACTTAAAACGCGACGCAAACCCACAGGTGGTGCTGAATCAACTGTTTGCGTTTACGCAGATGCAGGTCACCTTCGGTGCGATCATGCTGTCGCTGGTAAATGGCGTTCCGCGTGTGCTGACGCTGAAGGAAATGCTGCAGGAATACATCGGCTTCCAGTGCGAGGTCATCACCCGCCGGACGATGTTTGATCTGAAAAAAGCCAAAGAACGCGCCCACATCGTGGAAGCGCTCAAGGTCGCGGTGGATTTCATCGATAAGGTCATTGAGATCATCCGCGGGTCGGTCGATCAGGCGGCGGCTAAGCAGGGTCTTATGGATGCGTTCGGCTTTGACGAGGTGCAGGCGGCTGCGATCGTGGCGATGCGTCTCGGTCAGTTGTCCGGTCTGGAGCGCCAGAAGATCGAGGATGAACTCGCGGCGCTGCACGCGAAGATCCAAGAATACGAAGCGATCCTGGCCGATGAGAATAAGGTGCGGGCGATCGTGAAGGAAGAGTGCCTCAAGATGCGCGACAAGTACGGCGATGAGCGCCGTACCGAGATCTCCATGGTCTCGGGCGAGGTGGATATTGAGGATCTCATCCCCGAAGAGGAATGTGTGCTGACGCTGTCGCAGCGTGGCTACATCAAGCGCCAGTCGCTGGATGAATATAAGGCGCAGCATCGCGGCGGTAAGGGTATCAAGGGTACCACCAACCGCGATGAGGACTTCACCGAGACGATGTTCCTCTGCTCCAGTCACGATATGGTGATGTTCTTCACCACCGCCGGCCGTGTGTATCGGCTTAAGTGCTACGAGGTGCCGGAAGGCACGCGTACCTCGCGTGGCATGAACATCATCAACCTCCTGCCGCTGGCACCGGAGGAAAAGGTCAGCGCCATGATCCGTGTTTCGGAATTCAGTGAGGACCAGTATCTGTGCATGATCACCCGAAAGGGTATTATCAAGCGTACCCGCTTGGATGCGTATTCTAACGCCCGCAAGAGCGGCTTGATCGCGGTCGACCTCGACGAGGGCGACGAGCTGGCGTGGGTGCAGCTGACGGACGGCTATCAGCAGCTGCTCGTCGGTACGCGTCAGGGTATGGCGATCCGCTTTGATGAGAACGACGCACGCGTGGTGGGACGTACCGCCCGCGGCGTGAAGGCGATCACGCTGGCCGAAGGCGATGAGGTCATCGGTATGGCGATCTGCGAGCCCAATAAGCTGTGGCTGACCGTCAGCGAGACCGGCTACGGCCGTCTGAGTGAGCTGAGCGACTACCGCGTGCAGTCGCGTGGCGGTAAGGGCTTGACCAACTACCATACCGATGAGTACGGCAACGTGGCGGCGGTACGGATGGTGTCGATGGACGACGATATCATTATGATCTCGGCCGGAGGTATCATCATTCGTCTGCCTGTCAGCGAGATCCGTCAGTGCCGCCGTCCGTCCAAGGGCGTGACGGTGATGAAGTTCCGCGTGGACGGCGATCGCATCGTATCACTGGTGCAAACGCCGCACGAGGAGGAAAGCGAGGAAGCGACCGAGGCTCCGGCTGAGGGCGATGCTCCCGCTACCGAAGAGTAAACTAACGAACAAAGGAGGGACCGGAATGTCGAAAGTGATCGCTGCGATCTCGACACCGGTCTCTCCTTCCGGTTTAGGGGTCATTCGGATATCGGGCGAAGGCGCGGCCGCAGTGGCGGCGCAGGTGTTTCGCCCCTTGTCGGACAAGCGTGACCTGACGATGCTGGGCGGATACCAAGCAGCGTACGGACACGTGTACGATGCTGAAGGTGTGATCGATGAATGTGTGGCGACGGTGTTCCGCGCGCCGCACAGCTATACCGGCGAAGAGGTCGTGGAGTTATCCTGCCACGGCGGTGTGTATCTGCTGCAGCGCACGCTGCGCGCACTTTTTGAGGCGGGGGCAACAGCGGCCGGACCGGGTGAGTTTACCCGCCGCGCGTTTGTCAACGGCAAGGTCGATCTGACCCGCGCTGAAGCGGTGATGGATCTGATCGGTGCGCAGGGGCGTTTGGCGGCCAAAACCGCGCTGGCGACCCGCGAGGGCGCGGTGTTCCGTAAGCTGGAGCCGGTCAAGGAGCTGCTGGTGGGTCTGCAGGCGCAGATCGCGGCGTTTGTGGATTATCCCGACGACGATATTCCGGAGCTTGCGCCCGCGGCACTGGAAGCAGGACTTACCAAAGCGGCGTGCGTGCTGGAGCAGCTTCTGCAAACGTATGATGCGGGGCAGGTGCTGCGGTACGGTATCGATACCGCGATCGTCGGTAGCCCGAACGTGGGTAAATCCACCTTGATGAACTGTTTGGCGGGGTGTGACCGTAGCATTGTGACTGCGGTGGCGGGAACGACGCGGGACGTGGTCGAGGACACGGTGCGCGTGGGCGAGATATGCCTGCGGCTGTCAGACACGGCGGGTATCCGTGAGACTGACGACGAAGTCGAGGCATTGGGTGTCGAGCGGTCGCGGCAGCGGATGGAGCGTGCCGCGCTGATCTTAGCGGTATTCGATTCCTCGCGGCCGTTGTCGGACGACGATCGCGATCTGATCGAGGGGTTGCCGCGGGAGACCACCATTGCGATCTTAAATAAACAGGATCTGGATAATAAGATCGATCAATCGTATATTTCAAACAAATTTGAACACATAGTATATATGCAAGCGGCAACCGGCGAGGGTCGGGCGGCCTTGGAGGCGGCGATCCTGACGGTAACCGGTGTCAATCGGTTGGATGAAGCCGAACCGGTACTCGCAACCGAGCGCCAACGCGATTGTGTGCGGCGCGCGGCGGTTGCATTGCAGGAGGCGTTGGACGCGATCCATGCGGGATTGTCGCAGGACGCTGTAGGCGTCAGTGTGGACGGTGCGTTGTCCGCATTGTTGGAATTGACCGGTGAACGCGCCACCGAAGCTGTTATTGACGGCATTTTCGCACGGTTTTGCGTGGGAAAATAAGAGGTGGAATGGTGTTGTCAACCGGTTAGATCAAAGAGGAAACCAAAAGAGGCATTGTAGGGCGCGACCTGCGTGTCGTTCCGCCAATTGCACACAATTCCGTTTTGAAACTGAAAGAAAGAGCGCCGCAGGCATTTGCCTGCGGCGCTCTTGTTTAGTTATTGTTTGCTTCATCCATATCTTCCAAGGCATATTTGCAGCATTGCAACACCAGAAGATTAAATGAAATATTATTTTCTGCGGCGGTCTTGTTAAGTTTTTCGAACAACGATTCCGTAAACCGTACCGTGCGTGCGACGTTTGCGTTTTTTAATTCATTATCGATCTTAAACATATTCATCACCCAACACTAATATTATGCTCATAAATGGTTGCTTTTATATAACCATTTATGGTTGCAGAAATAAAGAAAATAGTGTATACTGGGAATGGTGATGGGTATGCGGTGTGAAAATTATCTTTGTTTATATGAGGAAAACGGAGGGTGCATATTACGAGAGATAGAGTTGGATGTGCAGGGACAGTGTAAACAGTGTATCTATCTTGATATTGCAGAGACGGAGTTGCAGCGCGCAAAAGCGGAACAGCGAAATCACTTGTTTTTAGAATAAAACACAGCGCCGCAGGCATTTGCCTGCGGCACTTAATGTTATGGTTGATTATTTTGCGATCAGAGACACGCCGTCCATATCGGCGGGCTGCTCCAGACCCAAAATTTCCAACATCGTGGGGGCGATGTCGCACAGACGGCCGCCATCGCGCAGGGTGCAATCGTGACCGATCACGCAGAACGGCACCGGATTGGTGGTGTGGGCCGTGAACGGCGAGCCGTCCTCCTCGGTCATGCGGTCGGCATTGCCGTGGTCGGCGGTAATGAGGGCAACGCCACCCATTTCCCGTACCGCGTCTACCGTCTTACCGACGCAGGTGTCCACCGCTTCCACCGCCGCCTTTGCCGCGTCGAACACGCCGGTGTGACCCACCATGTCGCAGTTGGCATAGTTCAGGATGATGACGTCGTACTTGCCGGAGCGGATACGCTCCACCACCGCATCACATACCGGATAGGCGCTCATTTCGGGCTGCAGGTCGTAGGTCGCGACCTTCGGGGAGTTGATCAGCACGCGATCCTCACCCGGGAACTCGCGCTCGACACCGCCGTTGAAGAAGAAGGTGACGTGCGCGTATTTCTCGGTCTCGGCGATGCGCAGCTGCGTCAGATCGTTCTTGCCGAGGTACTCGCCCAGTGTGTTGCCGAGCGACTGCGGCTTGAACGCGACCTGCACGTTGGGCATCGTCGCATCGTACTGTGTCATGCAGACGTAGGTCAGCGGGAAGAAGCCGCACTTACGCTCAAAGCCGCTGAACTCCGGATCCACAAACGTGCGGGTGATCTCACGCGCACGGTCGGGGCGGAAATTGAAGAATACAACGCTGTCGCCGGCGCTGATCTTGCCGTTCGGGTCGCAAACGGTGGGAACGACGAACTCGTCGGTCACGCCCGCGTCGTACGATGCACCCATCGCGGCGACGGCATCTGTGCACTGCTCGCCCTCGCCGTATACCATGGCAGCATACGCCTTTTCCACGCGATCCCAGCGGTTGTCGCGGTCCATCGCATAGTAGCGGCCCATCACGGTGGCAATGCTACCGACGCCCAGCTCATCAAGCTTGTCCTGCAGCGTGGCAACAAACTCCTTGCCGGAGGAGGGGGGCACGTCGCGGCCATCCATCAAGCAGTGGACAAACACCTTGGTAACACCGCCGGCTTTTGCCATTTCGAGCAGACCGAACAGGTGGTTGAGGTGGCTGTGAACGCCGCCGTCAGACAGCAGACCGATGAGGTGCAAAGCGTGCGATTTGGCATTGTTCATCGCGTTGCACAGCGCCTCGTTTTTCAGGAAATCGCCATCCTTGATCGACTTGGTGATGCGGGTCAGCTCCTGATACACCACGCGGCCGGCGCCGATGTTGGTGTGACCGACCTCACTGTTACCCATCTGGCCGTCTGGCAGACCGACGTCCATACCCGAAGCGCCGATCGAGGTAAACGCGTTCTCCGCAAACAAGCGGGACAGGTTGGGCGTGGCGGCGGCATGGATCGCATTGCCCTCGGTGTTGGGATCCAGACCGAAGCCGTCCATAATGATGAGAACCAACGGTTTTTTCATCCGTGATACCTTCCTTTCACACGAAACGGGCGCAAGACCCGAAGATCCTGCGCTCGTTTTTGGAAAATCGACTTATTTCGCAGCAGCGACGATGGTGGCGAAGTCCGCAGGCTTCAGGGAAGCACCGCCGATCAGACCGCCGTCCACATCAGGCTGAGCCAGCAGCTCGGCCGCGTTGGCAGCGTTCATCGAGCCGCCGTACTGGATGGTCAGCGCCGTTGCCGCAGAATCGGAGTACAGATCCAGCGCCACGTTGCGGATCAGCGCGCAGACCTCGTTCGCCTGCTCCGCGGTGGCCGTGCGGCCGGTACCGATCGCCCACACGGGCTCGTACGCGATGATAACACGGCTGAGCTCCTCTTCGGACACGCCCCCGAGCGCGATCTTGGTCTGCATTGCGACGACCTCACCGGTCACGCCCTGCTCACGCTGCTCCAGATATTCGCCGACGCAGAGGATGACGGTCAGACCCGCATCCAGCGCGGCGCGCATACGGTCACGCACGGTGACGTCGGTGTCACCGAAATAGGTGCGGCGCTCGCTGTGGCCGAGGATGACGTAACCGACACCCATCGCCTTGAGCATTTCCGCGGAGATCTCACCGGTGTAGGCACCGGACTTCTCCCAGTGGCAGTTCTGCGCGGCAACGCCGATCTTGCTGCCCTTGACCGCTTCGAGCGCGGCCGGAAGATCCACAAAAGGAACACCCACGACAACGTCGCATGTTGCGTCCGCGACCAGAGGCTTGATAGCCTCGATCAGTTCGGTAGCCTCCGCGGGGGTCTTATTCATTTTCCAGTTGCCGGCAATAACATACTTACCCATTGTTAACACTCCTTATTTGTCGCTCATAGCCACGATGCCCGGGAGTTCTTTG
>JAZNKN010000048.1:0-4293 GCA_045578625.1 Acutalibacteraceae bacterium
AAGACCGATTTCGACGTCATCCTGGCGGAAGTCGGCCCCAACAAGATCAACGTTATCAAGGTTGTCCGCGAGATCACCGGTCTGGGCCTGAAAGAGGCGAAGGATCTGGTCGACGGCGCCCCGAAGGCTGTCAAGGAAGGCGCTGGCAAGGACGAGGCCGAGGAGATCAAGAAGAAGCTGGAAGAAGCCGGCGCGAAGATCGAACTCAAGTAAGTTCTTTCCCACAAGCAAAAGAAGCCAGCAACCGTATGGTTGCGGGCCTTTTCGTCTACAAAAAACGCCTTGCCGTCACGATACGGCAAGGCGTTTGTGCTGTTTGATGTGTTAAGCGAGAATATCGACGAGCTTTTTACAGATACCATAGGTCTTCACGGCTGGTAGACACAGCGGCTGCACCGCATCGCAGAGCCTCCGTTACTTCCGCCTTGGTTTCGATCAGGCCACCGGCGATCACCGGTACCCTGCCGCCGGCAAAGCGCTCAATGGCCTTGCCGATAACACCCGGGATCACTTCGATCCAATCCGGCGTCGTGTTGGCGATCATATTCGTCACGCCCGAAAGACTTTGCGAATCCAACAGGAAGAAGCGTTGTACCGTCAGTAAGCCGACCTCGCGCGCATAGCGGATCAACTGGCCACGGGTACTGATCAGGCCGTCTACACCGCAATTCGCAAGGTATTCCACACCGGTGCGATCCTTGCCCAGTCCTTCGGCCAGGTCTATATGCACAAACAGCCGTTTTCCGGCTCCGTGTGCTTCCTCAACACACTTGGCAATGTTGGGCAGGCTGATATTTTGATAAAAGAGGATCTCCGGTGGTGCACTCAGTGCATTGCGAAAGGCTTTTTCATTGGCAGTGGCGGCGATGATGGGACTGCGTTCCAGATGGTCACTGAGAACAGAGCGATCCATGACAAAGGCCTCCTTGTACAAAAATAGAAAAGAGACACAAAAACCCCTTGGTTGGTGCTTTTGTGTCTCCGTCTTCTCTCCGTCCTTTATTCTACACTGCAGGTCAAAAAATGTCAACCCTAAAACGAGAATATGATCCACAAGCAAATGAGGAACACTATGAGCGGAGATTGCTTTAATTTTCGGTGTATACGATCACCTCTTATCGCCATTATAATCGACTCGTTTTTAACGGTTAAGACTCTGTCAAGAAAAGACAAGAAAAAGATCAAGAATCGGGGCATACTACTGCGGGGGCGAGCGGAAATGACGGAACTGATCTTATTGCAGCATATCAGCAAGCATTATCACACGGCAGCCGGCGAGGTGCGGGCGCTGGATGACGTATCTCTTACCATCGGCGACGGTGAATTTGTCGCGATCATCGGTCGCTCCGGTTCGGGAAAATCCACGCTGATGAATATTCTCGGCTGCTTGGACGCACCCAGCAGCGGGCTGTATCGCCTTGCTGGCCGGAATATGTCACACTGCGCGGAGGGATACCGTGCGCAGGTGCGCGGCAAGCAGATCGGCTTCGTATTTCAGGGCTTTCATCTGATCCCCTCGTTGACGGCGCAGGAGAACGTGGAGCTGCCGCTATTGTACCGCGGATATTCGCGGGAGGAGCGTCAGTATCGCGCCGCCGACAGCCTGCGTCGGGTGGGATTGTCTCAGCGAATGACCCATAAACCGGCTGAGCTTTCCGGCGGTCAGCAGCAGCGCGTGGCGATCGCCCGCGCGATCGCCGCAGCGCCGCCGCTGATCTTAGCGGACGAGCCGACAGGCAATCTGGACAGCCAATCCGGCGGTGAAGTCATGGAGATTTTGCGCACGCTTCATCGGGAGGGGAAAACGGTGGTACTGATCACGCACGATCAGTCCATTGCCGCTACCGCCGAGCGACAGGTGTGTCTCCGCGATGGGAAGGTGGTCGTATGAAGCACGGGGCAAAGCGCCACAGACGCCGTTCAGTCTCGCGGTGGTTGACCGCGCTGCCTGCTTTTTTGCTGTCGGTGCTGGTGTTCGGTACGGCTATCCTGCTGCCGTGGCTGCTGAGCGGTGCGGCTGACCCTGAAGCCTCACAGACCGACGTGCGGCAAGGACGCGAGCGCACCTTGCTGCTGTTTATTCACGACCTGGGGGATACATTGACCGGCGCGGTCTGCATCCGCACCGATACCGGCACACTGACCGTGCAGGCGGTGGGGTATCCGGCACAAACTGAGGTAAGCTGTGGAACAACGCTGTGTACGTTGGCGGAGCGGTATGAAGTCGAGGGGACGGAGGCGGCGCAACGACTGTCGGCCGTGACCGGTGAAACGTACGATGCGGTACTGCGGATGTCGGTCAGTGCGGTGGCGGCCTTTGTCGCTTATAATGGCAACGGTGTCGTTTACACGTTACCGGAGCCGGTCGGCATCTTGGCGCAGGGCGAGCAGACATTGACCTCGCTGCAGGTCGCCGATGTGTTGCGCTTTGAGGGGTGGCTGCAGAGCCTGACTGGACAGGCTGCGGCACATGCCGGTATGATAGCGGCGATCCTGAACCGTTATCTTTCGCCGCATCAGGATCTGGACGTGCTATTTGAGCGATTCTCGCAGTTGTGCGACGACCGCGTTACGGTGGCGCAGTTTTCGGTGATCCGTTCGGAACTGGAGGCGTTGGCGGCCGCCAATACCGGTACTGTTTGTCGAGCGACCGTGCCGGAGGGATATGCGGTCGGCGACGGTGAAACGCGGCGCTTTGTACCGGCGGCATAAGTTTTTTGAAAAAGCGGTAGGATTTTCTTTTAGGATATGGTATACTCGGTACAAAGGAGTGAGGAATTTGAAGCGAACGGTTGCGTTGATATTGGCTGTCGTGCTGCTGCTTGGTGGCTGCTCGCTGCGGGATTCCTTACTTCCGTCACAGCAGCGGGATGTTGTGATGCCCAAGGAGGAGTACCTCGCCGATTATCAGGACAAATGGGCGTATACCTGCTTGAGCAGAGAGCAGAAGACCAATTACGGAGCGGTGTACACCGCGGTGCGGGACGGCTTTGATACTGACGAAGAAGTGATGCTGGCTTCATCGGACGAGGAGTATATCGGTATCAATATCAGCCTGCCGAATCCGCTCTCTTCCAAGCGAGAGATCCAGGAGCTGTACCGCGCCTTTGTGCAAGACAGTCCTGAATTTTTCTACATTTCCAACGCTTACGGTTACAGCGGTTCAAAGAGCGGCTCCGACCGGCAGTATGATACGCTGACGCTTACCTATACGGTGGATGCGGACAAGCGGGCGGACGTGCAGGAGGAACTGGAGCGGGAACGCGATGAGTTGCTCGGAATGCTCACCCCCTCCATGACGGACTATGAGATCGAATTGACCTTGCACGATGCGCTGCTGGAGCGGTGCGATTATAACGACGCCGCTGTGGAAGCAGGCCTTTCGGAGGAAATGCATCCCCACTCTTTTTCGGCCTACGGTGCGTTGGTGGAGGGCAGTGCCGTCTGCGAGGGCTACGCCCACGCGATGCAATACCTGCTCAACGCGGCCGGTATTCCGGCAACGGTCGTCAGCGGCTATGATGTTGACGGGATCGACGGACATATGTGGAACGCCGTGCGTCTGGATGGCGAGCTGTATTACCTTGATCCGACGTGGAACGACGCGGCGGAAATAATTACCTACGGGTATTTCAATCTGACCACCGAGCAAATGCTGTGCAGTCATCGCTTTGACGGTGAGGCGCTCGGTCTGGAGACGGCCACCGCAACGGCGTACAACTACCATTGGATGAACGGTACGTATTTGGATACGGTGGATCAGCGTGACGTTGCCGAATGTGTGGCGGAGCGTCTGAAAGCAGGGGAGGACACCGTGCATCTTCGTTTTTCGCCGGAGACCTTTGACGAGGCACTTCTCTTTGTGGAAAATGCGTCGTGGTTTTGCGAAACGGTCAACGCCTGTCTGCCGTCCTCGGCCCAAAAGTTGCGTGCGTACTATTTGGTTTACGAAGAAAAACAGAATACCGTCACGATCTCTAAAAAAACCTCTTGACAGGCTGATAGGGCTTGTGGTATGATAGGTTTCGCTCGGTGAGCCGAGCAGACCTGCGGGTGTAGTTCAGTGGTAGAACCCCAGCCTTCCAAGCTGGTTGTGTGGGTTCGATTCCCATCACCCGCTCCACTTGTAGCCACACACCGTCAGGTGACGGTATATAGGCGCCTGTAGCTCAGCTGGATAGAGCATCTGCCTTCTAAGCAGAGGGTCAGGGGTTCGAGTCCCTTCAGGCGCGCCAGATATGGTGGGTGTAGCGTAGTTGGCCTAACGCGTCAGTTTGTGGCACTGAAGATCGT
>JAZNKN010000049.1:0-8149 GCA_045578625.1 Acutalibacteraceae bacterium
TCGGGACGGATCAGGCTGCCGCCGTAGGGGATACCCTTACCGGTGAGGACAGCGTTCTCAAAGTTGTTCTTGATGCGCTTGTACTGGCCGAACAGATAGCCGATCTCGCGGCCGCCCACACCGATATCACCGGCGGGAACGTCCACGTGCGAGCCGATGTGACGGCACAGCTCGGTCATAAAGGCCTGGCAGAAACGCATGATCTCCGCATCGCTCTTGCCGCGGGGATCGAAGTCGGAACCGCCCTTACCGCCGCCGATCGGCAGACCGGTCAGGGAGTTCTTGAAGGTCTGTTCAAAGCCCAGGAACTTGATGATGTTCAGGTTGACAGAGGGGTGGAAGCGCAGACCGCCCTTGTAGGGACCGATGGCGCTGTTGAACTGCACACGGTAACCGCGGTTGACCTGCACCTTACCGGCATCGTCAGTCCAAGAAACACGGAACATAATGACGCGCTCCGGCTCAACGATTCTTTCCAGAAGGCCGGCGGCCTCGTATTCGGGATGCTTTGCCACGACAGGTGCCAGAGACTCCAGAACCTCTTTGACAGCCTGGTGGAATTCGGGTTCGCCGGGGTTCTTGCGAACGACGGACTCATACACGGACTCAACGTACGACATAACCATTACTCCTTCTAACAAAAAAGATTGGTACTATTATAGCAAGGTGCAGGCTGGATTGCAAGGGGTTTAGCCAAAAACTTCAAAATTTCTTATTTTGGCACAGAAAGGCCGCGATTTGTTCATTTTTTGAAAGTTTTTGCTTTTTGGATTGCGAAAAGCGAAACTGTTTGCGTATGCTTTGGGAGTGTGGTATAATGAAAATGAAGGATGGACAAAAGGACGGTGCAGTGATGAGGATCTTAGCGGTGGATCTGGGGCTGGTGCGTACCGGTCTGGCGATCTGCGATGAATTGGAAATGCTGGCGTCGCCGGTTGGCACACTGACGCAGCCGGATCTGGAGGCGCTGTGCGAGGAGGTCGCCGTCGTCGCGGCTCGCGAGAGCGCGAAGGAGATCGTGGTGGGGCATCCACGCAATATGGACGGCAGCCGCGGCGAGAGCGCGCAGCGTGCGGAGGGCTTTGCCGAAGCGCTGGCGACGCGTACCGGTCTGCCGGTCAAGCTGTGGGATGAACGCCTGACGACCGTTTCCGCCATCGGCTTCCTCAACGAGACCAACGTGCGCGGCAAAAAGCGCAAGCAGCTGGTGGATACGGTGTCCGCCACCATCATCCTGCAGGAATATTTGGACAGCCGTCGGTGACGTCTGCCGTTGTCCCGCATATATTGGTTATGAGGTGAGACCAATGGAATGGACAACGATCTACGTCAGTTCGGTGACGAACGCGATGCGCGGCAAGCGTATGCTGGAAAAGCAGGGCTACGCCGTGCAGATGCAGCGTGCGGCGAACGTCACGGAGGACGCGGGCTGCGGCTACAGCCTGTTGGTGCGCGGCGGCGCACAGGCGGCGGAGCAGCTGCGCCGTGCCGGAATCCGCGTGCTGCGCGTGACCGGTGGAGGTGTGCCGCGGTGATCTATCTGGATAACGCCGCCACCACCTATCCCAAGCCCCCGACAGTGCATCGGGCGGTGGAGGAGGCACTCTTGTTGTACGGTGCCAACCCCGGCCGCGGCGGACATGCTATGGCGATGCAAAGTGCCGCGCAGGTGTACGCCTGCCGCGAAACGCTGGCTGACTTTTTCGGGCTGGAGGATCCCTCCGGCGTGATCTTTACCGCCAATTGTACGACGGCGCTGAATTATGTGATAAAGGGCCTGCTGTCCCATGGGGGACACGTGGTCATCTCGGCGTGTGAACACAATGCCGTTCTTCGTCCGCTGACCGCCCTCGCTGCGCGCGGTGTGACGTATACCGAGGCGGCGGTGTACCCCGATGAGCCGTCACGCACGGTGGAGAGCTTTCGCCGTGCGGTTCGGCCGGATACCCGCTTGATCCTCTGCACGCACGCGTCAAACGTCGGCGGCTGGCGGTTGCCGATCCGTGAGATAGGCGCGTTGGCACATCGGCTCGGCCTGCCGTTCGCGGTGGATGCCGCGCAGAGCGCGGGCGTGCTGCCGATCCACATGGTGTGGGATAATATTGATTTTTTGTGTATGCCCGGACACAAGGCACTGTACGGCCCGATGGGGACAGGTGCGCTGCTGTGCCGCGGTGATATATCTCTGGAAACGGTACTGGAGGGCGGCACCGGGAGCGCCTCTCTGTCGGCGGAGCAGCCGGCGGAGCTGCCCGACCGTCTGGAAAGCGGCACCGTCAATGTACCGGGTATTTGCGGCTTACATGCGGGTGTGCGCTTCGTACGGCAGCATGGGCGCGAGGCGTTGGCGGTTCGCGAGACCGCCGCTATGCGCCGTCTGTACGACGGCTTGGCAGGGGTGCGCGGCATCCGCTTGCATACCTGTCGTCCGGCACTCGCGCAGACGGTGCCGTTGGTGACGCTGAACGTGGAGGGACAGCCCTCGGAGGCGGTCGCCGCACAGTTAGCAGAAGCGGGGATCGCCGTACGCGCGGGCCTGCACTGCGCACCCGCCGCCCATCGGATGATGGGTACGCTACCACAGGGGGCGGTGCGGCTGTGTCCGTCCTATGCCACTACGGTGGCTCAGGTGGATGCTACGGTAAAAATCTTGCGTGAAATTGCAAGAAAATCCTTGCAATCACCGCAGAGTATGTTACAATAAATAAGTATAGATAAATCGACGGATGATCGGAAAGCAGGTGAGTATGTTGGGTGAGTTTTTTGAAGCTGTGTGGGATAGCATCGTGATGTTTTTTCGCAGTTATCATCCCATTACCGACACGCTGGATATCATCATCGTGGCCGTCGCGGTGTACGGCATCATCAAGCTGGTGCGCGATTCGCGTGCCGAGCAGCTGCTGAAGGGCTTTTTGCTGTTGGGCGTCGCCTACGGTGCGGCTCATCTGTTCGGCCTGACGACGATGAAGTATCTGTTGCAGGTGTTGGTGGATAACATCCTCATCATTCTGGCTATCATTTTCCAGCCGGAGCTGCGTCGCGCTTTGGAGCAGGTGGGGCACTCCAGTTTCTCCCGCTTCCGTATTCAGGGTGTCAGCAGCGCCGAAAGCCGTGCGTTTATCGAGCGCTGGAAGAAGACCATCGCCGCCGTATGCACTGCAGCGGAATCGCTGAAAAATCAGCGCATGGGCGCGCTTATCGTCATTGAGCGGAACACCCGCCTGGGCGATATTGCGCAGACCGGCACCGAACTGAACGCCGATGCCACCGCCGAGTTGATCGGCAACATCTTCTTCAACAAGGCACCGCTGCACGACGGCGCGACCATCGTGCGGGATGCCAAGGTATACGCCGCGGGCTGCATCCTGCCGCTGACGCAGAACGTCTCGCTCAGCAGCAGTCTGGGTACGCGTCATCGCGCCGCGGTGGGTATGAGCGAAAATTCCGATGCGCTCGTCATCGTCGTCTCGGAGGAGACCGGTATCATCTCGCTTGCCAAGGGCGGCGAGCTGACGCGTGATTACACCGCCGAAACGCTTGCTGCGTTTCTGGAGAACGAGATCATCTGGAACAACGTATTGACCGATGAGCAAAAGGAAAGCCGCAAGCTCACCAATATCGTGCGGAGGTGGTTCAAGAAATGAAAAAGTTTTCTTTGAACGCCCTGCTGCACAAAGACCGTGTGATGATCGTCTTTTCCATCGTTGTTGCGGTGATCGTTTGGGCATTTATCTCCTTCGGTCCCGCCAACGTGCAGCAGCGCACCATCACAACCACCGTCAAGGTGGATCTGACCGGCACCAGTGCCGAGTATGAAAATCTGCGCATCGTGGGGGAGGATACCTTTACCGTCAGCATTACGGTGGAGGGTACTCGTTCGGTGATCTACGGCTTGGATGCGGAGGATCTGGAGATCCGCCCGGATATTTCGGACATTCAGGACCGCGGTAACTCCACCGTGTCGCTGAGCATCTCCAAGGGAAGCCAGTACGCCGACTATCAGATCGTGTCTTTCTCGCCGTCGGTCGTTACGGTCGAATGCGAAAAGTGGACAAACAACTTCTATCCCGTAGCGTTCTCGGATGAGGACAAGATGCAGCTGGACGTTTCTCCCGCTGACGAAAGTGTGCAGTATCTGCCCAAAAAGGCGATCTTGTTGGATACCGCCGTTGTCAAGGATGGTCGTGTGCAGATCGAGGGTCCGCAGGCGGTCACGGAGCAGATCGATAAGGTGCGGGTCGAGCTGGATCGCTCCTACGTGTTGGACAAGACCACGCAGCTGAAAGCCAGGCTGGTGGCCTATAACGAATCCAATCAGGTAATCGATCTTACCGGCTGCTCCATCGTCGGCAGTACCGACGGCACTGTGACGATGACCGTTCCGGTTCGTGCCACCAAGCAGGTGGCGCTGACGTATACGCTGGCAAACCTGCCGTCCGGCATCCGTGCCGAGGGCTTGGTCAAGCTGTACAATCTGGTGGATCCTAACCCCATCACTTCGCTGACGCTCATCGGCGAATCCGATGCTTTGGCAGCCTTGGGCGATACGTTGGATCTGGGCGTGATCGATTTTGATTATATGAACCCCGCCAACGCGGAGATCACTCGCGAGCTGCTCCTGCCGGACGGCGTTGAGCCGGTGACGGGCAGTAACGAGATCTTGATCTCGCTTTCGATCGACAGTTACCGCACCAAAGAGCTGCGCTACACGGTCGATAGCATCGCGGATCTGAAGGTGATCGGTCTGCAGGATGGTCAGGTTGCCATGCTGTACGAGGATCAGACACAGATCCTCACCGGCATCACCCTGTGCGGCGATTCCCGCACCCTGAGCCGTATCAAGGTAGAGGATCTGGTGCTGACGGTGGATCTGACCGGCGCTTCTGGTTACACGCTGCCCGAGGTGCGCATCACGGTGCCGGCGTACCCGTCTGTATGGGTGTATTACGGTGAGGAGAGCGAGGTACTGGAGCAGTATCCGCACCTGCTGTCCATCGACGTGGTCGAAGCAGCGGCCGCTGCGGCCGAATAAAAGAATAACGCGAACTCAACCCGCCCGAGAACACTCGGGCGGGTTTTTTATATGGGCAGTCGGATTGAGACGCTAGGAACGACCTGCGTGTCGTTCCGCCGGATCTGTACGAATGGTGGGCGGAACGGCACATAGGCCGTTCCCTACGGAGTAGCAATGGGGCTGTGCGAAGAAAACCCCTCCGTCGGGCATTTGCCCGACACCAGCTACGCTGCGCTTCGCATAAGTTCCACCGACGAGATCACAGATCTCGAGTGTCACGTACCCCTTAATAAGGGGGCTTGGTGGGGCGTCGAGGGCGCCGCCCCCTACAAAGCCCGCGGGCGGCAGGTTGCCGCCCCTACCACCCCAAAACGGCATTGTAGGGGAGGGCCTCTGTGCCCTCCCGCGCAGGGATCGCGCAGGTTTGGGCTGAACGGCACATAGGCCGTTCCCTATCATGTTGGTCTATACGATTATCGGGTTTTCTTTCACCCCGCGGTGAGTTGCTCATACACTGGTAAGGGAGCCGTATGCTCCCCAAATCACAACAAAGGAGCGAATCATAGTGGGTAATGCATCTGGTATGCGCTACGGCAGCATGCCGCGCCGGTATACGTCACCGATGTATACCAATAACCGCATGGCCGCGCAGACACCCTGCGCGTGTGCCACGCGGGAGACCCGCAGCGCCGAGGAAAAGTGCGCTGAGATGGTCTTGGCGATGTCGTATGTTCTTGCGCAGAAGCTGGATACCGTGTACGAGCCGGAAAACGGCTTTCCCCGCGGGACCATTTTCCCCGAGCTGGACAAACCGCTGATGGTGGGAGGGTCGTGCCGTGGATGACAGAATGACGCTGCAGAAGCGCATCGGCGCGTACGCCTTTGCGATCTGGGAAATGACACTGTACTTGGACACCCATCCGCACGAGGAATGTGCGATGAACAAGCGCCGCGAGCTGATGGAGGAAAAGTGCCGTCTGATCAACGAGTACGAAGCACAGTACGGTCCGTTCGTTCTCACGTCGAACGACGTGACGGGCGAGTGCTGGACGTGGGTCAACGGCCCGTGGCCTTGGGAATGCGGAAGGGGGAACTGAGTTATGTGGCAATATGAAAAGACTTTACAGTATCCTGTCAAGATCGCCAATCCGAACCCGAAGTACGCGCAGATCATCATCAGCCAGTACGGCGGTCCGGACGGCGAGCTGGGCGCGTCGATGCGGTATCTGACGCAGCGCTACTCCATGCCGTACGACGAGTTGAAGGGCTTGCTGACGGATATCGGCACCGAGGAGCTGGCGCACATGGAGATGGTCAGCGCGATGGTGTATCAGCTGACGCGCAACCTGTCCGAGGAGGATATCAAGCGCTACGGCTTTGATAAGTACTTTGTGGATCACACCACGGCGGTGTATCCCATCGCGGCCTCGGCGCTGCCGTGGCGCGCTGAGTATATCGCCGCCAAGGGCGACGTCATCGCCGACCTGCACGAGGATCTGGGTGCCGAGCAGAAGGCGCGCGTCACCTACGATAACCTGCTGCGCCTGATCGACGATCCCGACGTGCGCGATCCGCTGAAATTCCTGCGCCAGCGCGAGATCATCCACTACCAGCGCTTCGGTGAAGCACTGGGTCTGGTGACCGACCGTCTGGACAGCCGCAATTTCTACGCGTGCAACCCCAGTTTTGACAAAAACTGCGGGAAATAACCAACGGTAAAGCCGCCGGAGAAAACTCCGGCGGCTTTTTACATCTGCAGCGAAATGAATCGGTGAAAAAGCAGCTGTGATTGACAAAGGAATCCGGAAATGATAAAATTTGATTGTTACAGTACAGTAACGGATCTTAAAATGGTTTCACTTGGAGGTATGTATATGTTTATCAGTGCATTCAAAAATATTGGTCGTGTCATTAAGATCGTGGCCGAGGTACTCTTTTGGGTCGGCATTGTTGCCTCGTTGATTTTCGGCATACTTGTGGGAACCATCGAGGAGGATAATACCGTTTTCATTGGCGTCTTGTTAATGATCTGCGGTTCGATATCGTCATGGGTCACTTCGCTGCTGGTATACGGATTTGGACAGTTGGTTGAGAATAGTGATACGCTTGTCCAAAAGGAGTCGCAAGCGCCGCAACTGCCCCAAGTGCCCCAACCGCCGCAGCCGCGCTTTTGCACCGGTTGTGGAACTCGTGTTGAGAAAGGCATGCTGTTCTGTGGAGAATGCGGCACAAAGGTTGACGAAAACTAACGGTAGTATGATAAATATTAGGCAACGCTTGCAGGGACGGCGGCTTTTTACAATTTCTCAACATTTTACCGCGTGATGGGTGATATACTGTAAGTGAATTACACGCGGGAGGGATCGGTATGGCAGAGAACACGCGGCAAAAAGGGGAATGGCTGCCGCTTATTGTGACGTTGGTGTTGGGGGCGGTCACGCTGATCGCGTATCCGTGGATCGTCGAGCGGGTCGATCCCATCGTGTACGCGCAGGTGACCTTTACCGCCAGTGTGCCGGCGCTGCTGCCGCTGCTCGGCCGGCTGACCGGTCGGCGGTTTCCGGTGGCGATCAACGCCTTGATCGCGCTGCACATGGTACTCGCGAGCTTTCTCGGCAGTGCGATGCAGTTTTACCGTCTGGTGCCGTGGTGGGATCTGTTTATGCACGGCTTTTTCGGATTGGTCGGCAGCGTGGTGATCTATGCCTTTTTGCTGAAATGGAACGGTCGCGCCTTGGAGCGCCGCGGCTTCTTGGTGCTGATCTTTTTGTCGGTCATGGGCTGCGCCGCGCTGTGGGAGATCTTTGAGTATGTCAGCGACGCGCTGCTCGGCGGGGATGCCCAACGGGTGCTGGAGGCGCTGCGGCTCGGCACGTCGCCCATTGCGGATACCATGACGGATATCATCATCACGATGGCCGGTGTCGCCGCGTTTTATATCCTATTATTGATCGATAAGCGGTTGGGGTTACCGTTCAGCCGCCATTTGCAATAAATAAAAATCCCCCCGCGTAGCGGGGGGTATTTCATTTTCGGGCATAGCCCTATACGATACTGGCTGCGCACAAGTGCGCTTTTTATTGGCCTGCCAGCCACGCATCAATTATTTACTACCCGTAAACGGGTCCCGCGGGT
>JAZNKN010000050.1:0-12326 GCA_045578625.1 Acutalibacteraceae bacterium
CCGCTATGAAAAAACCGCCCTCGGGCGGTTTTTTGTTTATCCCCGCGAAACCCGCCCATACTCTCCCCGAAAGGATGTGGACGGTATGACACGATGGCTGCGCGCACTGACCGGCGGGGTGGTGCTGTGCCTATTGACGCAGGTGCTGGGCTTTGCGGGAAGCTGCGAGGGAATTCGCCAAAACACGGTGCGGCTGCACGTTATTGCACACTCCGACAGCGCCGCGGACCAAGAGCTGAAACTACAGGTTCGGGATGCCGTGACCGCGGCGGCGGCCGCGCTGCTGACCGACGTGACCGATCACGACGAGGCGCTGCGCACATTGGAGGCCGCCCTCCCGTCGCTGACCGCCGCAGCGCAGGAATGCGTGTACGATGCGGGCTATACCTACGCGGTGCGCGCCGAGCTGACCGCGATGTACTTCACCACGCGGACATACGACAGCGGCACGTTCCCCGCCGGCGTGTACGATGCCCTGCGCATCTCGATCGGGGATGCCCGCGGTCGCAACTGGTGGTGCGTGGTGTTCCCGCCGCTGTGTGTCTCGGCGGCGAGCAAGCCCGCCCCCGCCGACGAGGTGCTGACCGACCGTCAGGTCAAGGTCACCAAGACCCCCCAATACGCCGTGCGCTTCAAGCTCGTCGAATGGCTCACCTCGGTATTCGGATGACGGGGGGATTTCCTCGCACAATCCCATTGTAGCACCGTAGGGGCGGGCCTCTGCGCCCGCCCGTCAAATCCGCACGACCCCCTTGCAACACCGTAGGGAACGACCTGCGTGTCGTTCCGCCCAAACCTGCGCGATCCCTGCACGGGAGGTCACAGAGGCCCTCCCCTACCATGCCGTTTTGGGGTGGTAAGGGGCCCTTGGAGGGAGTTCCCACACAAAAAACCGCCGTCCCAAATGGAACGGCGGTCACTTCTGTTTTTCGTTAATGCGCCTGCACCGACAGCGTGTACTCACGCGGCGTCATGCCGGTCGCCTGTTTGAAATGGCGGGAGAAATAATGCACCGAGGTATACCCCAAGCGATCCGCGATCTGGGTGATGTTGCCGTTGCCCTCACGCAGCATCTGCTTGGCGCGCTCGATCTTGAGGTAGCGATAATACTCCATCACACCCATGCCGGTGACCGACTTAAAGATGGTCTTGAGGTTGGTGGCGCTCTGCGCGGAGAACAGGCAGATCGCGGAGAAGGAGAGATTTTCGCACAGATGCTCGTCCATATAGCGGATGACGCGGTTGGTCAGCTCGCTGTCGGCGTGCTGCTTGACCGACGACGCGACGCGCGGCTTCTCGGCGGCGTGATCGGCGCTGCGAATGATATCGATGAGCAGTGCCTCCAGCGACAGCTGCACCATCTGCTGCGCACCGAACGGCGCGTTCTCGGCACAGGTCATCTGCGGCAGCGACGGATCACCCAACGGGCAGGAGAACGCCTGACCCGCTTCCCGCACCACCTGCGAGAGCAGCTCGCGCTGACGCTGGGTCGCGTACAGCGCACGCTTCTCAAAAAACGCCATCGCCGGTGACTGCGACACGAAGGACACAATGACCACGTTGGGCGCGACCGTGCCGTTGGCGAACAGATTGTGGAACTCGTTGGGGCGGTGGAACAGCATCTGCCCCTGCGACAACTCGTGCGAGACGTTCTCCGCCACCGCGGTCAGGCTACCCTTGTCCACGTACACAAGCTCCCAGAAATCGTGCGCCTCACCCTTGAACGCGTAGTTCTTGGCGTGTTCCAGATAATGCACCGTAACGATCGCGTCCACCGCGATGTCGCGCTGCATAACGGTAGGTACAAATTGAGACATAACGATCGACCTCCTGTTACTGATAGATCCGTACAACACGTCTGCCCAGACGGCAAACGATCTCATACGCAATGGTGTCCGCACCGGCCGCCAACGCTGCAGCGGAGGGGGACTCTCCAAACACCGTCACCGTGTCCCCCGGCTGCACGTCGGGAATATCGGTGACGTCCAGCACACACTGGTCCATACACACCCGCCCAAGCAGCGGCGCCAAATGCCCGCGCACCGCCATCGCGATGCGACCGGAGCAAGCACGCGGCAGACCGTCGGCATAGCCGAGGGGGACGGTGGCCAGCACCGATCGCCGTGCGGTGACCGCCGTGCCGCCGTAGCTGATCGGCGTACCGGCGGGGACGGTCTTGACCTGACCGACCGCGGCGCACAGTGTCATGGCGGGGGTCAGCGTGATCGGCAACGACAGCGCCTCGTCGGGAGCGAGACCGTACAGCACGATGCCGGGGCGCACCATATCGAGGTGCATTTCGGGGAACCGCAGCGCCGCCGCCGAGTTGCAGCAATGGCGCAGCGGGAAGGTCACGCCGCGCTCGGCGAGGCAGCGGGTCGTTTCGGTAAAGCGGGCGAATTGCTGCTTAGTAAACGCATCCGCCTCGGGGGTCGCCACGTCTGCCATGGCGAAATGGGTGAAGATGCCGGTGGCGTTCAGGTGCGGCAGCGCACACGCGGCGGCGATCGCGTCGGCGGGGTCGCCGTCGTAGCACACGAACCCGATGCGCCCCATACCGGTGTCCAGCTTGATGTGGACCTCCACCGTGACACCGGCGGCTTCGGCGGCTGCGTTCAGCGCCGCGGCATAGTCGCCGTCGGAGACGGCCTGCGCCGCACCCAGTGCCGCCAGACGCGCTGCCTCGGCAGGCGGGGTGTACGCGAGCAACAGCAGCGGCAGCGTAATGCCCGCCTGCCGCAGCTCGGCGGCCTCGCTGATATGGGAGACGGCCAACCAGTCCGCGCCGGCAGCTTCCAACGCTTTGGCCACCGGCACTGCGCCGTGACCGTATGCGTCTGCCTTGACGGATGCCATCACCCGACAGTGCGCCGTCAGCCGTTCTCGCACCGCCCGATAGTTCGCCACCACCGCGTCGGTCGAGACCTCAGCCCACACACGCTCCACGCCGTCTCCTCCCTTCATCGAAAATCACTCCAGTATCAGTATATCGCACCCTTTGTCACAAATCAAGACCAAATCTGCAAAAACTCCCGACATTTTCCGACGAAATCTGCAAACGCCCCCTCACATCTCCTCCCTGCATGGCCTCTCCAACCCCAAAACGGCATGGTAGGGGAGGGCCTCTGTGCCCTCCCGCGCAGGGATCGCGCAGGTTTGATGGAACGACACGCAGGTCGTTCCCTACGGTGCAGCAATGGGATCGTGCGGAATTTGGCGGGCGGGCGCAGAGACCCGCCCCTACGGTGCTGCAATGGGGTCGTGCGAGGGAATCCCTCCGTCGGGCATTCGCCCGACACTGATTGTATCGGTAATTTTGCAGGGGCAACTATCAGTCGCCCGCGGGCGGCAAGTTGCCGCCCCTACATTCACATATCCCATAAGCGGGGCGTCGAGGATTTGTGCGAACTCCCCCAGTCTCGCTGCGCTCAACAGCCCCCTCACACCCCACTCAGATCAAACGCGGGGATCATCTCCGTACCCGCGCTGTCGCGGGTCTGCACGTAACCGTCGGTCAACCCAAGCGCCAGCAGGTGATCCCACACCTTGTCGCACTCGCGCTGCGTCACCCGCCGCGACAGCTCGGGATACCCCGGCACGTCGCCCATCGGCGTGTACTGAAACATCAGGCTGACGTAGATCGCAGGGATCGCCGCCAACCGTGTAAGGCAGCGCAGCGAATCCTTGGTATGCCCCGGCAGCACCAGATGCCGCACGATCGTCCCGCGGCGGGCGATACCGTTTTCATCCAGCGTCACCGGTCCGGTCTGGCGCACCATCTCGCGGATGGCTGCTTCGGCGACCTCGGGATACTCCGCCGCCCCCGACAGTGCCGCAGCCAGCGCGCCGTCGGCATACTTGAAATCGGGCAGATACACGTCCACCAAGCCCTCCAGTGACCGCAAGGTGTCCACCCGCTCGTAGCCGCCGCTGTTGTACACGATCGGCACCGGCGGCCGATACCGCTCCAGCGCTTCGCGGATGAGCGGCAGATGCGGCGTGGGGCTGACGAGATTGATATTCCACGCCCCCGCCTCCACCAGTTCACGGAAAATATCGGCAAGCCGTTCGGCGCTCACCGTTCGCCCCGCCGCCGTGCGGCTGATGGCGTGGTTCTGGCAAAAGGCGCAGGTCAGCGTACAGCCGCCGAAAAAGACCGTCCCCGACCCGCGCGCGGGATCGTCGCCGCTGATGCACGGCTCTTCCCCGCGATGCAGCGCCGCCCGCGCCACGGTAGGCGTAGACGGCAGCCCACACCGACCCTGACCGCCCGCCTCGTCGCGGACAGCACCGCAGCGATGCGGACACAGCGAACACACAAACACAAAACCACCTCTTTCCCCCATTATACCGCATCGGCACCCCGCCGCGCAAGTGATATCGTTCTCCTGCAGTGCGATACAAAAATCGACCGTCCACCGATCACGGTGGGCGGTCGTTTGTTTTGTAATTTACTTATCCATCAGTTTGCTGATCTCGTCCTGGAACGAGCTGATGTCCTTAAACTGGCGATAGACCGAAGCGAAGCGCACGTACGCGACCTCGTCGATGGCACGGAGCTTGTCCATGGCGTATTCGCCGATGCGGGTGGCAGGGATCTCACGCTCCAGCGAGTTTTGCAGCTGAGCCTCGATCTCGTCCACGGCGCGCTCCAGCTCTTGCAGCGAGACAGGACGCTTCTGACACGCGCGGAGCATACCGTTGAACAACTTGTCGCGGTCAAACAGCTCGCGCGACGCGTCCTTCTTGACAACGACGATCGGCAGGCTCTCCACGATCTCATAGGTCGTGAAGCGGCGGGCGCACTCCAAGCATTCCCGACGGCGACGGATACGCGAGCCTTCGTCGGTGGGGCGGGAGTCAATGACCTTGCTTTCGGGCTGGCCGCAGAACGGACATTTCATGGGGGATCACGCTCCTTATCCTTTACATTTTAGCACATCCCCTCTGTATGCGCAAGTATTTTTTCATAACAACTCTCGACACCGTTCGCCAAGACTTATACGATCTCAAATCGGGTCTGTAGGGGCGGGTTTCTGTGCCCGCCCGACCGAGCGGAACGATCACCCGGCGCAGCAAGGTGCCCTCGCTTGCCGCGAGGGCATCACTCATCAAATACCGACCTCACCGACCGGGATCTCCAGCACGACCGACAGTTCCTGACGCAGCAAGCGCAGCGCGTCTTGCAGCGCGCGCTCGTCGGGATGCAGCACCGTGTCCCCTGTCCGAAACATACCAAGACCTCCTTCAAAAAAGAAAAACGCGCCGCCTGCTCAACCGGACTTACGTTCCGCTTCGCAAACTGCACGTTGATACTTGTATTATAGCAGAACCCGCCGCCAATTTCAAATGGCAAAATTGCACAAAAAGCCCCTTGTCCACCCCTTTTTCGCGTGGTATACTGGTACTGTAACTGCAATACCGCCCCATCCAACCCAAAAAAGGAGCTGATCTCATGTTCTCTCGCATCAACAGCCTCGGTCTGCTCGGCATCGAGGGCTACCTGGTCACCGTGGAAGCAGACATTTCCCAAGGGCTTCCGGGCTTTGACGTGGTGGGTATGGCCGGCACGGCGGTGCGGGAATCGCGCGACCGCGTCCGCGCGGCGCTGAAGAACTGCGGCTTCACCTATCCGGTCAGCCGCATCACGGTCAATCTTGCTCCTGCAGACGTCAAAAAAGAAGGCTCGGTCTACGACCTGCCGTTGTTTTTATCGTTGCTGTGCGCCGGCGGTCAGCTTGATCCCAAGCTCGTCGGCGACGCCGCCTTCATCGGTGAACTGTCGCTCACCGGCGACGTGCGCTCCGTTCCGGGCGTGCTGCCGATGGTAGTCGCCGCGCGTGAAGCGGGGCTGTCCACCGTCTACCTGCCGTCGGACAACGCCGCCGAGGGCGCGGTGGTGGACGGCATCACCGTCTACGCCGTCAGCCACGTTACCGCGCTGATCGCGCATCTTGTCGGCGAAGCGCCGCTGACTCCCGTTCCCACGCAGGGCTTCGCGCCGGGTGCGGACGCCCACGCACCGGATTTCGCGGATGTGATGGGTCAGTACACGCCCCGCCGCGCGATGGAGATCGCCGCGGCCGGCGGTCATAACATCCTGCTCATCGGCCCGCCCGGCTCGGGCAAAAGTATGCTGGCCAAGCGCCTACCCTCCATCCTGCCGAACTTAACGCGTGAGGAGGCACTGGAATCCTCCGCGATCCACTCCATCACCGGCACGCTGCCGGGCGGTGTGGGCCTGCTGACAACGCGTCCGTTCCGTTCGCCGCACCATTCGGTCTCGCTGCACGGCCTGACCGGCGGCGGCTCGCCGCCGCGTCCGGGCGAGGTATCGCTGGCGCATAACGGTGTACTGTTTCTGGACGAGCTTCCGGAATTTTCGCGGAATGCGATGGAGGCGCTGCGTCAGCCGTTGGAGGACAGCCGCATCACCATTTCCCGCGTCAGCGCGAGCCTGACCTATCCCTGCTCGTTTATGCTGGTCGCCGCGATGAACCCCTGCCCCTGCGGCTTTTTCGGGCATCCCAAGCGCGCCTGCACCTGCTCACCGTCGCAGAGCCGACGGTATCTCGCGCGGGTATCAGGGCCGCTGTTGGATCGCTTCGATCTGCACATCGAAGTACCGCCGGTGCAGTATGAGCAGCTGGCGTCCAAGCGTCCGGCGGAATCCTCCGCCACCATTCGGGAGCGCGTCAACCGCGCCCGTGCCCGCCAGGAGCAGCGCCGCACCGTGACCGGCGTGCTGACCAATGCCGCGCTGCCGCCGGACGGTCTGCGTACCTTCTGCGTCCTCACACCGGAGGCACAGCGCCTGCTGGAAGCGGCGTTTGACCGTCTGGACCTCTCGGCGCGCGCGTACGACCGCATCCTCAAGGTCGCCCGCACCATCGCCGACCTCGCGGACAGCGACACCGTGGAGGCCACCCACGTCGCAGAAGCCATCCAATACCGCAGCCTCGACCGCAAATATTGGACCGAACGCTGACACCCCCCGCACACCCCCATTGTTCCGCCCAAACCTGCGCGGTCCCTGCGCGGGAGGGCACAGAGGCCCTCCCCTACCATGCCGTTTTGGGGTTGTAGGGGGCCATGATATGCCTCCCCTAACAGGGGGTAAGTGACACCCCAAATCTGTGATTTGGTTGGTCGAACTTATGCGAAGCGCAGCGTAGCTGGTGTCGGGCGAATGCCCGACGGAGGGGTTTCCTCGCACAATCCCATTGTTACTCCGTAGGGGCGGGCCTCTGCGCCCGCCTGTCAAATTCCGCACGATCCCATTGCTACTCCGTAGGGAACGCCCTGCGTGCCGTTCCGCCACCCCACAAAAAAGCAGCCTCCCTACGGGGAGGCTGCTTAACTATTAATACCAGTGGGAATATTTCTTGAGTTCCTCGTTTGCCCGATACATCTTGTAAAAATGGTAGATCGAAACCGGCCACAGCAGAAAGATCCACACGATACCCCACACCAAGCGGCGGTTCTTCTCCTTTTCCAGCTCCTGACGGCGCTGATACGCATACGCGTTGCCGACCGGCGAGGCACCGGGCGCAACGTAATTACTGGCGTAGTTGTTGGTGTAGACCGGTGCGGCATAATCGAACGTCGTACCGCACAGCGCGCAACGGCACTTGCCGTTGACCAACGTGTTGTTCGCGGCGTTCTTGCAGATCGGGCAGACCGCATTGATCGGCTGCGCAGGCGCGGCTGCGGGCTGCGGCGGCACCTGCGGGGAGGGTGTCGTCATATCGATCACCGCACCGCAAGCGGGACAATAGTAGACGCCGTCTCTCCAGGTCGGCTCACCGGTGTACTGACACTGACTGCATGTTTTTACCATAATGAATACCCCTTATCCTCCGTTTAGTACTGCTGCAGCTTTTGATTGATCTCACTGAGCGACTGCCGCGAGACGGCCAGATTGGCGTCAACCTCCTGCAGCTGCGCGCCCAAACGCGTGATATACTGATACGCCTGCATCTTCTTTTTCTTGCGCGTGCCGAGCAGCGAGACTATCGCGTTGATCGGCGGGTAGATGCAGTAGGTAATGACACCGAAGATGACAGCCGCAACACCGGAGTTGCCCTTGGCAACCGCCAGATTACGACCCAGAAGCACAGTGATAGCGAACATCACAAAGAAGCCGCCGACGGAATCGGGATCATCCATAAAATTGGCGAACATACCGATCGTCACCGCGGTCGAGATCAGCACCAGAATAGCGCGGATACGGATGGAACGCTCATAACGCTTGTTGAGGGCCATCTCCGACTGCTTGTCCTGCAGCTCCGCTTGGATCTGCTCACGCATCGCCACCTGCGACTGGATCATCGCCGTAGTGTTGTCGCGGGCATCCTGCAGTGCGCGGATCTCACGGCTGCGCCTGTCCTGCGCCTCCTGCTGGCGGCGCCGCTCGGCCTCGATGCGGTCCAGACGCTCACGGATATGGTTGTTCATATCGATGAGCTCCTGCGACTTCGTCTCGGTGGCGTAGCGCACCGCGTTGCGGTAGGTGGTGTACTGGTCCAGCGGAATGTCGCTGTCCTCCAAATCGCTGATGCTTTCGACCTGTGCCTGTGCGAGGAACTTGCACACGTACGCGTCGGAGTTTTCAGGATCGACGTCCAACACCTTTTCGCAATAGATGTCGGCGTTGACCCAGTCACCGCTCTCAAGGAAGATGTGAACGCGCTTGAGCAGCGGCTCGATCTCCTGATGGGCGTGATCGTTGTACGCGACCGGTGCGGCGGCAGGGGCCTGCACGCCCACGAGCTTCTTGATACCGCGCACCAGATCCGGCATAAAGCCGAGCTTGGTCATATCCAGCGCCTGCAGATGCGCGAACTCACTGGGCAGATCGTAGGGATCCATACCGCTGTACGCGGGGATGAGCTTCTTCTTGGCGCCGTTCTTGATGAGCGCCAGATAGCGGCTCCACTCGTTCTTGACCCACACCGCGTTGAAGTATTCGGGCTTAGTACCGATGACCACCATGACCTTGGCAGAGTTCAGCGCGGCGAAAATGTACGGCTCATAGGCCTCACCGAGCTTGCTTTCGAGGGTGATGCGGGCGTAGAACACCTTGAAGCCCTCTTCGGTCAGCTCGTGGTACAGATCGTTGGCATATACGGAATCGCGGGTACGCTGACCGTGCTCGTCGCTCTCCTTATAGCAGATGAACACGTCGAACGGCTCTTCCTTCTGGGAGATCTCCAGAATGCCCTTCTGGATGGTGTTGATCGCGGTCGCTTCCTGCTCGTAGATGCTGCGCTGAGACAGATCGGCATACTGCAGCGCGGAGCGATAGTTATCGTCGTCAAACACCGAGGTATACTGCACGCGGTTGACGGTGGGGATACGCTTTTTGGTCAGCGGGTCCTCCACGTACTCGATACCGTAGCGGCACAGCACCAGCGACCAATACGCTTCGGCATCCTCCGGCGTTTCGAGAAGGATCTGCTCATAGACCTCCATCGCCTTGTCGAAATCGTCGTTGCGGCGATAGTGGTCGGCGCGGTCATACAGGCGGGCGATCTTATCGTCGTCCAGACGCGGCAGCGTTTGAGCACTGCCGCAGTACTCACAGGATGCGGTGGTGCTGCCGGGGGTGATCTCCAGACTGCCGCCGCACATCTTACACTTGAATATAGCCATCAGTTACAGTCTCCTACGTCTTACTTCAAAATTTTGCACTTGGTATTGCGCTCCTCAAGGAGGAGGAGAACCTTCTTAGACAGCTCGTCCGCCGCCTCGGCGTTGCCTTCTTCAACAGCCGCGGAGAACAGACCGAACGCTTCACGGATACGCTCCTCCACGCCGCCGAGGGCCTGCGAGGACATCGGATCGCTGTAACGCACCGCTTCGTACACCTTGGTGGCAGCCGCCGCCGCGGCAGTACCCTGCGCCTTAGCCTGCACGGTCTGTGCATCGGCGGTCAGGATCTTGATAAAGACGGTCGCGGTCTTGACCTGACGGTCAACGCTCTCCACCACGTTGGCGGCAACGTACGACTTGCCGACCGCAATGACGTTGAACACCAGCACGACGGCGCACAGGATGATACCGATCCAGGAGGGGATGGCTTCGATCGCCATCACGATACTACCCACGATCAGCATGGTCACCAGTGCGGAAATGCTGAGCTTGACCAGCGGAATGTTGTAGAACGCGCGGTTCATGTTCTTGGCGCTGAACGCCGCGTACGCACAACCGAGCTGCGCCAGGAACATCAGGGTAATGAAGATGTAGCCGATGGTAAAGAGAGAATCGTCGAACTTATCACCGGGGGTGATAAACACGATGAGGTTGAACAGGGCCAGAATGGCGGCCCAACCGATGATATACGCGGTAAAATTCTTTTTCATTGTCTTACTCCCCCATTACAGTTTTTCGCCGCACTCAAGGCAGAACTTGGCGCCGGTCGGGACTTCCGCGTCACACTTGGGGCACTTGTTGATGAGCGACGCGCCGCACTCCAGGCAGAACTTGCCTTTTTTGATCTTCTTGCCGCAGGCGGGGCACAGGATCTCGTCCTCCGCAAGGATCTCGATCTTGCTGCCGCACTCCAGACAGAACTTGGCGTTAGCGGGAACGCTGCTGCCGCAGTTGGGGCAAGCGACGTTCACAGCCGCGGGAGCCGCGGGGGCTTCCGCCGTGGGGGTCATACCCTTGAACAGATCGCCCATCTGCGCGGACATATTGCCGGCAGCCGCCATACCCACGCCGAGGCTGACGATATCGCCGACCAGACCGCTGCCGCCTTCACCGCCGCCCATGTTGCCGATGCCCTCGGCATAGGCCTTCTGGACCTCAGTCTGGAAGACGTCTTTCTGGGTGTAGCCCTTGGCCTGCATGACCTCTGCCTCGGCAAAGCCGGCCATCTTGGCGGCCTGCGCCTCAGCCTGCGCCTCAATGAGGCGACGCTCGGCCTCGCGGCGAGCGATCTCGGTCTCGGTGGTCTGCTTCTCCAGTTCGATCTGGCGCTGAGCCGCCGTAACCGCCGCCTGCGCTTCGGCCTGCGCGGTCTTGACCGCGGCCTCGGCCTCCGCCATCTTGGTGTGCAGCGACACGGTCTGCAGCTCACGCAGACGCTTGAAGTTCGGGTCGTCCTCCGGCAGCAGCACGGTGGAGACGTAGAACTGCGGAATGGTCAGACCGTACTCCTCGAAGCCGGGGAGAATGGCCTCACGCAGGATACCGGAGAGCTTCTCCAGATTGGAGTCGATCTCCAGAATGTTGATGTTTTCGCTCTTAATGCTCGAAGAGAGGTGCGTCTTGACCGCCGTGGAGATCAGCGGACGGAAGGAATCCTGCAGCGACTTGGTGAAGCCGCCGCCGCGCTCGTTCCAAGCGATGCCGTTCATGGTGCCGACCAGCTTGATGAGCAGCTTGCGGGAATCCGCAACCGCGAGGTTCAACTCACCGCTCGCACCGATATCCAGCGGGATACCCAGACTGGGTTCGATAAAGCGCACGCGGGAATCGGTGCCCCACTTGATACCCATCTGCACAGTCTTGTTGATGAAGTATACCTCACAGTGGAAGGGGGTCTCACCGCCGGTGGCCAGATTCAGCGCCTTACCGATGAGCGGCAGGTTCTGCGTGGACAGCGTGTGACGGCCGGGGCCGAACAGATCGAGCGCTTGGCCGTTCATGAAGAAAATGGCCTCCTGCGACTCGTGAACGATGAGCTGACTCATCGTGTTGAAATCCTCAACCTCGTGTTTCCAGATAAAGGTGCTGTTGTCTCCCTCGTACTTGATGATATCCGCTAGTTTCGCCATGATAACATCCCTCTCTGTAATGGTTTGTGTTTTGTCGGGCCCACCACCCAATACAAAAATAGTATACTATACTCTCCTATAACATTCAAGCGAATTCGACATATTTTTTCAAAACCCGACACGCTTCCCGCCCCTTGCCATACAAGCCTCCCCTAATAGGGGAGGGGAACCGCGCCTTGCGCGATGGAGGGGTTTCCTCGCACAACCCCATTGCAACACCGTAGGGGCGGCAACCTGCCGCCCGCGGGCTTTGTAGGGGGCGGCGCCCTCGACGCCCCGCCATGCCCCCCTTATTAAGGGGGTGTCATCCGCGCAGCGGATGACGGGGGGTTCCTCGCACAATCTCATTGTAGCACCGTAGGGGCAGGCCTCTGCGCCCGCCCGCCAAATTCCGAACAACCCCATTGCAACACCGTAGGGAACGACCTGCGTGTCGTTCCACCCCCGCCCGAACCCCCTGTCAGCCTGCGGCTGCCAGCCCTCTCAACACAAAAACCCCGACGCTCTCGCGTCGGGGGGCATGTCATATCCTGTTACTGCACC
>JAZNKN010000051.1:0-15126 GCA_045578625.1 Acutalibacteraceae bacterium
CTGCTGCAGAACCAGTTCCGCATCGGCTTCTCTCGTATGGAGCGCGTCATCCGTGAGCGTATGACCCTGCAGGCGCAGGATCTGGATACCGTGACCCCGCAGGCGCTGATCAACATCCGCCCTGTCGTGGCCGCTATTAAGGAATTCTTCGGGTCTTCTCCGCTGTCCCAGTTTATGGATCAGAACAACCCGCTGGCTGAGCTGACCCACAAGCGCCGTCTGTCGGCTCTGGGCCCCGGCGGTCTGTCCCGTGACCGTGCCGGCTTCGAGGTGCGTGACGTTCACTACAGCCACTACGGCCGTATGTGCCCCATCGAGACGCCTGAAGGTCCCAACATCGGTCTGATCTCCTATCTCGCCACCTTCGCCCGTATCAACGAATACGGCTTTGTGGAGGCGCCGTTCCGCCGCGTGGATAAAGAGACCGGCATCGTTACCGACGAGGTCGTGTATATGCCCGCCGATATGGAGGACGAATTTATCGTCGCGCAGGCCAACGAGCCGCTGGATGAGCAGGGGCGCTTTGCCCGTAACCGCGTCAACGCGCGTTACCGCAGTGAGTTCTTGGAGATCGAAAGCGACAAGATCGACTACATGGACGTTTCTCCGAAGATGGTCGTTTCGGTCGCTACCGCGATGATCCCCTTCCTGGAAAACGACGACGCCAACCGCGCGTTGATGGGCTCGAACATGCAGCGTCAGGCTGTGCCGCTGCTCAAGACGGAGTCCCCCATCGTCGGTACCGGTATGGAATACAAAGCCGGTGTGGACTCCGGTGTCTGCGTACTCGCGAAGTACCCCGGCACCGTCACCGCCGTCTCGGCGGACCGCGTCATCGTCAAGCGTGATGAGGGCGGCATTCTGGATACCTACCAAATGGTCAAGTTCGGCCGTTCCAACCAGGGCACCTGCATCAATCAGCGACCGGTGGTCACCCCCGGTCAGCATCTGGAAGAGCGCGACGTCATTGCCGACGGTCCCGCGACCTGCAACGGTGAGATCGCACTGGGTAAGAACGCCCTCATCGGCTTCATGACCTGGGAAGGCTACAACTACGAGGACGCCGTTCTCATCAACGAGCGCATCGTGCGTGAGGACGTGTATACCTCCATCCATATCGAAGAGTATGAGATGGAATCCCGTGATACGAAGCTTGGTCCGGAGGAGATCACGCGCGACATCCCCAACGTGGGTGACGACGCGCTGAAGGATCTGGACGAGCGCGGTATCATCCGCATCGGTGCGGAAGTCCGTGCCGGTGACATTCTGGTCGGTAAGGTCACGCCCAAGGGCGAGACCGAGCTGACCGCGGAAGAGCGCCTGCTGCGCGCCATCTTCGGCGAGAAGGCGCGTGAGGTGCGCGACACCTCCCTGCGTGTGCCGCACGGTGAGTACGGTATCATCGTAGACGTTAAGGTGTTTACCCGCGAAAACTGCGACGAGCTGAGTCCCGGTGTCAACATGGTCGTCCGCTGCTACATCGCCCAGAAGCGCAAGATCAGCGTCGGCGATAAGATGGCCGGCCGCCACGGTAACAAGGGTGTCGTCTCGCGCATTCTACCGAGTGAGGATATGCCCTTCCTGCCCGACGGTACGCCGCTGGATATCGTTCTGAATCCGCTCGGCGTTCCCTCCCGTATGAACATCGGTCAGGTTCTGGAAGTGCATCTGGGCTACGCCGCCTCTGCACTGGGCTTCAAGGTGATGACGCCTGTCTTTGACGGCGCGCACGAAGCCGACATCCAGGAACTTCTGGAACAGGCCGGCAAGAACCCCAACGGCAAGACCATTCTGTACGACGGTCGTACTGGTGAGCAGTTTGACAATCCGGTCACCGTCGGTTATATGTACTACCTCAAGCTCCATCACCTCGTTGACGATAAGATCCACGCTCGCTCCACCGGCCCGTACTCGCTGGTCACCCAGCAGCCCTTGGGCGGTAAGGCGCAGTTCGGCGGTCAGCGTTTCGGTGAAATGGAAGTTTGGGCGCTGGAAGCCTACGGCGCGGCCTACACCCTGCAGGAGATCCTGACGGTGAAGTCCGACGACGTGGTGGGCCGTGTCAAGACTTACGAGGCGATCGTTAAGGGGCAGAACGTGCCGAAGTCCGGTGTGCCGGAGTCCTTCAAAGTGTTGGTCAAGGAGCTGCAGTCTCTGGGTCTGGACGTTAAGGTCCTGAACAAAGACAAGCAGGAGATCGACCTGAAACAGACCTTTGAGGACGACGAGGAGCTGACGCTCATCACCGTCGGCGATGCCGATGAGGAAGCCTTCAGCACCGTTACCAATGAGAACGAACTGGATGGCTACGCTGTGGAAGAGCCCGACACGGACGATCTGTTCGGTGCGGACCTGTTCGGAAGCGACGAGGACGATTACCTCGACGATTCCGAGGAACTGTAAGAGAGGGGGCGGAGTAACATGATGGAATTTAACGTTTTTGATTCGATCAAGATCGGTCTTGCCTCCCCCGACCAGATCCGTGAGTGGTCTTACGGTGAGGTCAAAAAGCCGGAAACGATCAACTACCGCACGCTCAAGCCCGAACGCGACGGCTTGTTCTGCGAGCGCATCTTTGGCCCCACGAAGGACTGGGAGTGCCACTGCGGTAAGTACAAGCGTATCCGCTACAAGGGTAAGATCTGCGACCGCTGCGGCGTTGAGGTCACCCGCGCCAAGGTGCGCCGTGAGCGTATGGGCCACATCGAGCTGGCCGCGCCGGTGTCGCACATCTGGTATTTCAAGGGTATCCCCTCCCGTATGGGTCTGTTGCTTGACATCTCGCCCCGTCTGCTGGAGCAGGTGCTGTATTTCGCCTCCTACATCGTGGCGGATCCCGGCACGACTCCCCTGCAGGCCAAGCAGGTGATGAGCGAAAAGGATTATCGCGATATGCGCGAGAAGTATGAGGACGACTTCGACGCCGGTATGGGTGCCGAGTACATCCAGAAGCTGCTCGCCGCGATCGATCTGGATAAACTGGCTGACGAACTGAAGGAAGATCTGGAAGGCGCTTCCGGTCAGAAGCGCGCCCGTCTGCTCAAGCGACTGGAAGTGGTGGAGTCCTTCCGCCAGTCCGGTAACCGCCCCGAGTGGATGATCATGGATGTTATTCCGGTCATTCCGCCGGATATCCGTCCGATGGTGCAGCTGGACGGTGGCCGTTTTGCCACCTCCGACCTGAACGATCTGTATCGCCGCGTTATCAACCGCAACAACCGTCTGAAGAGACTGCTGGAGCTTGGCGCGCCGGATATCATCGTTCGCAACGAAAAGCGTATGCTGCAGGAAGCGGTGGACGCCCTGATCGACAACGGCCGTCGCGGTCGTCCGGTCACCGGCCCCAACAACCGCTCGTTGAAGTCGCTGTCCGATATGCTTAAGGGTAAGCAGGGCCGCTTCCGTCAGAACCTGCTAGGTAAGCGCGTTGACTACTCCGGTCGTTCGGTTATCGTTGTCGGTCCCGAACTGAAGATGTATCAGTGCGGTCTGCCGAAGGAAATGGCGTTGGAGCTGTTCAAGCCCTTCGTGATGAAGCGTCTGGTGGAGACCGGCGCTGCCGGCAACATCAAGTCCGCCCGCAAGATGGTGGACCGTGTGCGTCCCGAGGTGTGGGATGCTCTGGAGATCGTTATCAAGGACCATCCGGTCATGCTCAACCGTGCGCCTACGCTGCACCGTCTGGGTATCCAGGCGTTCGAGCCGGTGCTGGTCGAGGGTCGCGCCATCAAGCTGCATCCGCTGGCTTGTACCGCGTTTAACGCCGACTTCGACGGCGACCAGATGGCTGTTCACGTGCCGCTGTCTGCAGAGGCACAGGCCGAGGCCCGCTTCCTGATGCTGGCCGCCGGCAACCTGCTGAAGCCCTCCGACGGACGCCCCGTTACCGTCCCCACACAGGATATGGTTCTGGGTTCCTACTACCTGACCATCGAGAAGCCCGGCGAGCTGGGTGAAGGCAAGGTCTTCCGTGACGAGAACGAGGCGATGATGGCTTACGCCGATCACGTTATCGGTCTGCACGCCAAGATCCGTGTGCGCCGCACCATGGAGATCAACGGCAAGAAGGAGTCCCGCTTGGTGGAGACCACCATCGGCCGTATCATCTTCAACCAGCCTGTTCCCCAGGATCTGGGTCTGGTCGAGCGTAACACCGTGGACGATATGTTCCTGTACGAGGTCAACTACAAGGTCGGCAAGAAGCAGCTGTCCCAGATCATTGATAAATGCATCAAGGTACACGGTCCCGCTCGCACCTCCGAGGTGCTGGACGCCATCAAGGCGCAGGGCTACAAGTACTCTACCAGAGGCGCTCTGACCGTCGCGGTCGTGGATGCTTCCATCCCGCCGGAAAAGAAGCAGCTCATCGCTGAGGCCGAAGCCGCCGTGGATCAGATCACCGATCTGTACAATCAGGGCTTGCTGTCCGACGAGGAACGCTATCAGATGGTCATCCGCACCTGGAACGATACCACCGATAAGGTCACCAAGGCGCTGAACAGCAACATGGATCCCTTTAACCCGATCTATATGATGTCCGATTCCGGCGCTCGTGGTTCGATCGCTCAGATCCGTCAGCTGGCCGGTATGCGCGGTCTGATCGCCAACACCTCCGGTCGTACCATCGAGGTGCCGATCCGCGCCAACTACCGTGAAGGCTTGAACATCTTGGAGTACTTCATCTCCTCCCGTGGTGCGCGTAAGGGCTTGGCGGATACCGCTCTGCGTACCGCTGACTCCGGTTACCTGACCCGCCGTCTGGTTGACGTTTCGCAGGATGTTATCATCCGCGAGGATGACTGCGGCACGCACGAGGGTATCGAAGTCTACGACATCAAGGACGGCAAGGAAATGATCGAGCCGTTGACCGAGCGTCTGGTCGGCCGTTATCTGGCAGAGGATTTCGTTGATCCGGCGACCGGTGAGGTCGTGGTGGATCGCAACACCATGATGAATGAGACCATTGCTAACAAGCTGGTCAAGGAATACGGCGTGGAGCGCATCAAGATCCGCTCCGTGCTGACCTGCCAGGCTGCACACGGCGTCTGCGCAAAGTGCTACGGCTCCAACCTCGCCACCGTTGATCCTGTCACGGTGGGTGAAGCGGTGGGTATCATCGCGGCTCAGTCGATCGGTGAACCCGGTACGCAGCTGACGATGCGTACCTTCCACACCGGCGGTGTCGCGTCTGCAGAAGATATCACGCAGGGTCTTCCCCGCGTTGAGGAACTGTTCGAAGGCCGCAAGCCCAAGTCGCTGGCCATCATCTCCGAGATCGACGGTGTTGTCCGTCTGGGCGAGGAGAAGAAAAAGCGCGTGATCTATATCACCTCCACCGATGCCGAGAATCCCGACGAGCGTAGTTATCCCATCTCGTTCGGTTCCCGCATCCGTGTGCAGGATGGTGACGTGGTCAAGAAGGGCGACCGTCTGACCGAGGGCTCCATCAACCCGCACGACATTCTGGCGATCAGCGGTGCTGAGGCTGTCCAGAACTACCTGATTCAGGAAGTGCAGCGCACCTACCGTATGCAGGGTGTTGACATCAACGACAAACACGTTGAAGTCATCGTACGCCAGATGATGCGCAAGGTCAAGGTGGACGACGCCGGCGATACCTATCTGCTGGCGGGTGCCATGATCGATCGCAGCCAGTTTGATGCCGAGAATGCTCGCGTGCAGTCCCGCATCGACGCCGGCGAGATCCATCTGCAGCTGGCCACCTGCTCCCCGGTTCTGCTGGGTATCACCAAGGCTTCGTTGGCGACCGATTCCTTCCTGTCCGCCGCCTCCTTCCAGGAGACGACCCGCGTGCTGACCGATGCTGCCATCAAGGGCAAGGTCGATCCGCTGCTGGGCTTGAAGGAAAACGTCATCATCGGTAAGCTCATCCCGGCCGGTACCGGTATGCAGGTCTACAACGACGTGGACGTCATCAACACCCACGCTTCCAGTGACGATCCGTATGTTGCCGCTCTGCGCAGCATGCTGGAGGATACCGAGGAAGCCGAGGTCGAGGAAGTTGCCGAGGAGGTTGCTGAGGAAGCGACCGAGACGGCCGACGACGCGGAATAATCGTACAACAGCAAGCAGCCCGAGGAGTTGATCCTCGGGCTGCTTTTTGGTTGGTGCGTGTTGTGGGCGTGTGTGGCAACCCCTCCGTCACGCATACACGTGACACCGCCCCTGACAAGGGAGGCTGTTTTGCGGCAACAGAATTGTGCGGGTAATAGCTATTCCACCGATGTCGCGGTGCATTTCAAGCACCACACAGCAATATTCCCTGCGTATCTGCCACGATTCTCTACTATTTCGATCTCGATCGATTCTGTTCCTCCTCCCGGTTCGAATTGTATATACCCAGTTCCCACATCTGGAACACTGTCACGTTCTGTGATGCGCACACCCAAAACCAAGGATTCTCCCTTATCTGCAACAATCGTATCACCACTTAGAAGATATAGATCGTTATAAGTTACCGTTTGTCTCCACTCAGCCCCTACAGAATCATTAGAACACAATACGAATTGATAGGTGATTTGATAGCGCATTTCTTGCATGGAAATCTCCTCGCTTGTTCCTTGATCGGCCGTAGTGGTAACAAATGATACCTTCTCCCTGCTCTGTGTGCCACATGCCGGCAGTAGTGCCACCACACCGATTATCATAAGATATATTAAGAAAGCTCGCATCGTTCCACCTTTGTTGTGTAAGAAGTCTAATCTAATATCTTACATCTTATATTTTGATTGTAACTTGTGTAGACTGTATTTGTCAACTAGTTTTTAGGAGTTGTCTTATGGAACGGTACGGAACGATCAAGATCAAATTGGGTGAGCTTATCAAAGAAAAAGGTATCAGCAAAAACAAGCTGAGCCATCGAGCGGAAATGCAACGCACGCAGATCAACAATTACTGCAACAACCGCATTACGCGTTTGGATGTTGATGTGCTAGCGCGCATCTGCTCCGTTCTGGATTGCGAAATTGAAGATCTATTGGAGTTCGTCCCCGCGGAAAAATAAGCACATAAACTCAACAACGAGGGCATACGATATCGTATGCCCTCGTTGTGTTTTTCGGTCTTTACATTTGTCGAAATTTCTGGTAAAGTAGTAATCAGCAAAGGAGGCGCAAGCCATGAAAACGGTAAAAGATTATGTGCTGACTATCCCGGATTTCCCCGAGCCGGGTATTATGTTTCGCGACCTGACCTCGGTGCTGCAGGATGCCGACGGCTTTCAGCTCGCCATTGACGAAATGCTCGACCTGCTGGAGAGTGTGGAGTTTGACGTGATCGCCGGTGCGGAGTCGCGCGGCTTTATTCTGGGCGCTCCTCTCGCCTACAATCTCGGCAAGCCGTTCATTCCCATCCGCAAGCAGGGCAAGCTGCCGCGCGACGTGGTGTGGCAGGAATACGAGCTGGAATACGGCTCGGCGGTCATTGAAATGCACCGCGACGCGATCAAACCCGGTCAGAAGGTCGTTCTCGTCGACGATCTGCTTGCTACCGGTGGAACGATGGCCGCCTGCGCCAAGCTGGTGGAGGAGGTCGGCGGCGAGGTCGTCTCCATGCTGTTCTTAATGGAACTGGAGGGTCTGAACGGTCGCAGCAAGCTCGCGGGCTACGATGTCAAATCCGTCGTTGCTTACGAAGGAAAATAAACACATACAAAAACCGCTCTGCGAGGCTTTCGCAGAGCGGTTTCTCTTTTATTTGTCTTTGTCGTGATGATGACCGGCAGCGATCAGCTTGTGATGGCGGCGGTGCTTGACCTCATCCGTCATCGGATGGATCTCGCCCGCGGCGGTGAGCGCTTGACGGGTCAGCAGCGGGCCGAACAGCTCATAGATCAGCACCGCGAACAGCGTGATATTGCGGATCAGATCGCCCTGCGTACCCAGCTGCATCGCCGTGGTACACATACCCAGTGCCACGCCCGCCTGCGGCAGCAGCGTGACGCCGAGATACTTGCAGATCTGCGGCTCGCACTTGGTTAGCTTGGCGCTGCCCATCGCACCGAAATATTTACCCAGCGAGCGCGAGACGATGTACGCCACACCGACGCCGACGATCGCCACGTCTGCGAACACGCCGAGATCCAGCTCTGCACCGCTGATGACAAAGAACAGCGCAAACAGCGGGGAGGTCCATTTATCCGATGCCGCCATCAGGTCGTGCGACAGCGGGCAGATGTTGCAGAACACCGTGCCAAGCATCATACACACCAGCAGCGACGAGAACTGGATATGCACCGCGCCGATGTGGAAATCCAGCATCGACAGCGCCGCAGTCAGAAACACGATGCCGATCGTTAGGTTGAGACGGTTGGTGTTGGAATTGTACAACCGCTCGAGCTGCGTCAGCAGCCAACCCATCACCGCACCAAGCAAGAGCGAGCAAGCGATCTCGATCAGCGGATTCACCAAAATCGAGATCAGATCCAGGTTGCCGCTGACCATCGTTTTGGCAATACCAAACGACACGGCAAACACCACCAAGCCGACCGCATCATCCAACGCCACGATGGGCAACAGCAGTTTGGTCAGCGGGCCCTTCGCCTTATACTGACGCACGACCATCAGCGTCGCCGCGGGTGCAGTGGCCGTGGCGATCGCACCCAAGGTGATGACCTGCGGCAGCGTCAGCTTATCCGGCATCAACAGATGCACGCCGTACAGGCACAGATCCACGAGCAGCGTGGCGGCCAACGCCTGCAACACGCCGATGACAAGTGCCTGCTTGCCGGTCTTTTTCAGATCGCTGATGCGGAATTCGTTACCGATAGCAAAGGCGATGAAGCCGAGTGCCACCTCCGAAATGACCGACAGCAGTTCCACGCTCTCCAAAGTGGGAAAGCCAAGACCGGCGATGCCCAGACGACCGATGCAGTACGGACTGATCAGCACACCGGCGATGAGGTACGCCGTCACCGACGGCAGCTTCAGCGGCTTGAACAGACGGGTCATCAGCAGACCCGCCAGCAACGCAACAGAAACAGATAACAGCACAAAATTACTTCCTTTGAATGAATTTTTCCAAACCTGACCTATTGTACTGCGATTATATGAAAAATGCAAGGGGGTGCGCCACTTTTCTTTGCCGAAAAAGCAAGAAAAAGCGAGGCAACGTGTGTTACCTCGCTTTCGCTTTTGCGTATCAGCCCTGCGCGTTCATTGCCTTGATCTTCTGCTCGGCTTCCTCGCGCATCTTGTATTTCAGAATCTTGCCGGCGGCGTTCATCGGGAAGCTATCCACAAAGTCGATGTAACGCGGCACCTTGTGGCGCGCCATATTCGCGCCGATATAGTCCTTCATCTCCTGCGCGGTCATGGTCTCCCCTTCCTTGAGGATGATGCAGGCCATGATCTCCTCGCCGTACTTCTCGTCCGGCACGCCGATGACTTGAACGTCGCTGACCTTCGGGCAGGTGTAGATGAATTCCTCGATCTCCTTGGGATAAATGTTCTCACCGCCGCGGATGATCATATCCTTGAGTCGGCCGGTGATGAGGTAGTTGCCATCGGGACGGCGGCAAGCAAGGTCACCCGTATGCAGCCAACCGTCCGCATCGATCGCAGCGGCGGTCGCTTTGGGCATCTTGTAGTAGCCCTTCATGATGTTGTAGCCGCGCGCCACAAACTCGCCGTTGACACCGTCGGGGCAATCCTCGCCCGTCTCGGGATCGACGATCTTGCACTCCACGTGGGCAAATGCGCTGCCGACCGTCTCGGTGCGCACCTCAAGCGAATCGTAATAGCTGCTCATCGTGCAGCCGGGCGAGGCCTCGGTCTGGCCGTACACCGACACGATCTCACGCATATTCATATTGGTTGCCTCGGTGGCCTTCTTCATCAAGTCGGCCGGGCAGTTCGCGCCTGCCATAATACCGATGCGCATATACGAGAAATCGGTCTTTTCAAAGTCCTCGTGCTGCATCATCGCGATGAACATCGTCGGCACGCCGTTGAAGGCGGTGATATGCTCGTTGTGGACACACGCCAGCGCCGGCTTAGGAGAGAAGTACGGCAGCGGCAGCATCGTGGTACCGTGGGTCATCGACGCGGTCATCGACAGCACCATGCCGAAGCAGTGGAACATCGGCACTTGGATCATCATACGGTCGGCCGTGGACAGATCCATGTGGTCGCCGATGTATTTGCCGTTATTGACAACGTTGTAGTGTGTCAGCATAACGCCCTTGGGGAAGCCGGTGGTGCCGGAGGTATACTGCATATTGCAGACGTCGTCCTTGTCCACGGCGGCGGCCATGCGGTACACTTCCTCGACCGGCACCTGCTCGGCGAGAGCTAAGCAGTCGTTCCATTCGAGGCATCCCTTCTGGCGGAAGCCGACGGTGATGACGTTGCGCAGGAACGGCAGACGGCGGGTGTGCAGCGGTTTGCCGGGCTTGAGCGTCTCCAGCTCGGGACACAGCTCGGCGATGATCTGTCCGTAGTGACAGTCCTTCGCGCCCTCGGTGATAACAAGGGTGTGCGTATCCGACTGACGCAGCAGGTATTCCACCTCGTGGATCTTGTAGGCGGTGTTAACGGTGACCAGCACCGCGCCGATCTTGACGGTCGCCCAGAATGCGATGTACCACTGCGGCACGTTGGAACACCACACCGCCACGTGTGAGCCGGCCTTAACACCGAGCGCGATCAGCACGCGGGCAAATTCGTCCACGTCGTCACGAAACTCGCTGTAGGTGCGGGTGTAATCCAAGGTCGTGTATTTGAACGCGTACTGGTCGGGGAACTCCTCCACCATGCGGTCCAGCACATCCGAGAAGGTCGCATCGATGAGGCGATCCTTTTCCCAGACGTATTTGCCGGTGTGGGCACGGTTGTAGTACAGCGCCTTTTCGTTGCGCGAGGTGTCGCCAAACGGCTTCATATACGTGACGAACTGGGAAAAGATGATCTCCATATCGTCCAGCTCCTCGCACCACGTCGGATCCCAGACGAGCGAAATGAAGCCGTCGTAGTTGACCGAGCGCAACGCCAGCATCATATCCGCGATAGGCAGTTCGCCCTCGCCGAGCAGGCAATACTCCACGGTATCGCCGTTCTTGACGGCGTCGTTGATATGCACGTGGCGCACGTAGGCACCGAGGTTCTTGATGATATTGTCCGGATCCTCGCCCGCGCCGAGGTACGCGGCCGCCATATTCCACAGTGCCGCGATATGATCACAGGCAAAGCGACCCAGCAGGTCGCGCAGCTTGGCGGTGTCGGCAAACAGACCGGCGGTCTCCACGAGCAGGGAAACGCCGTTCTCCTCCGCCTCGGGCAGCAGCTCGGTCAGCAGGGCGCACACGGTCTCCACCGCGCTGTCGGCGTCGTCCTTGGCCTCCGCGCGCACGCGGATCGACGGGATCTTCAAATTGCGCGCGATCTCAATGCACTGACGGATCTCCGCCGCGCAAGCCGCAGCGGCGGCGGGGTCGGCGATGTCGCCAATGGCGTCGATGCATGGGATCTGCAGCTTCTTTTCATACAACCGACGCAGCGTTGCGGCGGCGGCGTAGTCGTGGAACGCGCCATCCTTATCGGTGAACAGACGGTTGTGGATGTTGTGCAGCTCGATGCCCTCAAAGCCGATGTCCTGCGCAATATCACAAAATTCCTCAAAGGTGCTGTCGTGCCAGCCCTTGGTAGAAAACGAAAATTTCATGGGTTACGCCTCCTCGTAGACGATCTTGTTGACAGCGCTCAAATATGCACGGATGCTCGCGCCGATGATGTCGGTGGAGATGCCGTTGCCGGAATACAGCTTACCGCCGGAGCGCAGCTTGACCAACGTGCTGCCCATCGCGCCGCGGCCCTCGGTGACCGACTGGATCTGGAAATCGTCCACTTCAAAATGCTGACCGATGATCTGCTCGACGGTGCGGAATGCCGCGTCGATCGGACCGTCGCCGGTGCCAATGCCCTGCACCACCTTGTCGTTGTGGATCAGGGTGATCTGGGCACTTGCGGACAACACACTGCCGGTGTTGATAACATAATTCTCCAGCTTGTAAGTGGCCGGTACCTGCAGCGCCACGCTGGCGATGATGGCATCCAGTTCCTTAGCGCCGACGTTCTTCTTCTCCGCCACGCGCAGGAATTCCTCGTATACCTTGGTCTGATCCTCATCGGAGAGGTCATAGCCCAGCTTGGCGGCGGCCGTCACCACGACCTCCTTGCTGTCCTTGGCGTCCAAATGGATGCCGGCATCCTCAGCGGCGGATACCGCCACGGCGGTACTGCCCTTGGATTTGTCGGCCACCCAGTTGATCTGCTTGATGGTGCGGTGCAGCTTGGTATAGCGGATGCGGCTGGAGAAGCCGTAGGTGTTGCCGCAGTTCTTTACCATCGTAGCAAAACTCTCCAACGGCACGGTATTGCCGGGTACGTCGGTCTTGACGCAGACCACACCGCGGCGCACCGCCAAGATCGCCTGCGCGGCGGCGAGACCGTTCTGGTTATCGCAACGCACCGCGACCGGCACGGTGATACCCTCGGTCATATCCGCCACGAAGGACGCGAAATCGTCCGGCAACATCTCGCCAGTGCTGTCGCACAGGCTGACCGTCTTAGCACCTGCTTCCACCGCGGCGGCAAGCGTCTGCTTGAGGAAGGTCTTGTCGGCACGGGTGGCGTCCACGGCGCAGAATTCCACGTCGTCACACTTGGCGGCGGCGGCAGCCACCGTCTTGCCCACCCATTCCAGCATCGCGGCCGGCTTTTTGTGGGCGGTGTACTCCATACCCACCGCCGACAGCGGCAGCTCGATGCGAATGCGCGCGTGTGCGGCGTTGTTCAGCGCCGCGGCGGCATCATCGATGCTCTCCATCGTCAGGCCGGCGGCCACCGACAGAATACTCTCCTTGACAAAGGCGCTGATCGTGCGGACAAGCAGCGTGTCCGTTTTGCCGCCGGCGATCTGCGGCAACTCGATGATATCAACGTGTAGATTTTCCAGCTGACGGGCGATCTCCAGCTTCTCCTTGAAGCTGTAAGCGCTGTCCTGCGGACAAAGCGTGGTGTCGGCAATTTGGATGTGGTTCATAGCGATCGACTCCTTCTTTTGCACAAGCGTGCGAATTGACATAAAAAAGCCCTGAGGTCTTTTTGACCTCAGGGACGAAAATACAACTTTCCGCGGTACCACCCTGATTACCGTACAAGTACGGTCATCTCTGAAGAACTCCAACAAGTTCCCTGCTATGATAACGGAGCATGCCGTAGTCGCCTACTAAGAAGTCTTTTCAGCCACTCTGCTCAGGAGCCAGAATTCCTACTCCCACCGTACCGCCCTCACAGCAACGGCGGCTCTCTGTAACGGTTTGCGGAACAGGAAAATCTCCATCAACGCATTTGAAAAATATTGTTATCATTATATAACAGCGTTTTGGATTTGTCAACAGTGAATTTTTATTTTTGGGTGGAAGGGCGCGGGGGCAAAAAACCGGCTGCCGAAGCAGCCGGTTTGGTTTGTGTGAGTTAGTCGATCGGGCAGGTCCAGCCGAAGGTGTCCTCGCCCTTGCCCCACTGAATACCGGTGAGGGTATCGTACAGCATCTGGGTGACTTCGCCGATCTGACCGTTGTTGACGGGATGCTGAATGCCCTTGTAGCAGAACTCGCCGATGGGCGACACGACCGCGGCCGTGCCGCATCCCCATGCTTCTTCCAGCGTGCCGTCCTGCATTGCCTGCTCCAGCTCGTCGATGCTGAACAGACGCTCGCTGACCTTGTAGCCCGCCTTCTTGAGCACTTCGATGCAGGATTTGCGGGTGATACCCGGCAGGATGGAACCTGACAGCATCGGGGTGACGATCTCGCCACCGATCTTGAACATCACGTTCATCGCGCCAACTTCTTCAATGTACTTGCGCTCCACGCCGTCCAGCCACAGCACCTGCGAATAGCCCTTCTGCTCGGCGCGCTCGCCGGCACGGTTGGAGGCCGCGTAGTTACCGCCGCACTTCGCTTCGCCGGTACCGCCGCGCACCGCACGGACGTCCTGATCCTCGATCATGATCTTGACCGGGTTGATGCCCTCTTTGTAGTAGCTGCCCACAGGGGACGCGATGATGATGTAGGTCGCGTTGTGTACCGCGTGAACGCCCAGCGTTTCGTCGTTACCGAACATAAACGGACGCAGATACAGCGACGTGCCGGGAGCGGACGGCGTCCACTCCTGCTCGAACTTCACGAACTCCTTGAGAATGTACAGGGCATCCTCCTCAGGGATGGTAGGCAGGCACATACGCTCGGCAGAACGGTTCATACGGCGGATGTTCTCCAGCGGGCGGAACAGCTGCACCTTGCCGTCGGCGCGACGGTAGGCCTTGAGACCCTCAAAGATCTCGGAGCCGTAGTGCAGCACCGTGGACGCGGGATGCAGCGACAGGTTGGCAAACGGCACGATGCGCGCATCGTTCCAGCCCTTCTCGCGGGAATAGTCCATCATAAACATATGGTCGGAAAAATACTTGCCGAAACCCAGAGTCGAAGCCTCCGGCTTCTCCTTGGGGCAGGTGGTCTTGGTAACCGTGATCTGCATTGTTGTTCGCTCCTTACTCGTAATCTGCACCGATCTGCATCGCCTTGAGGTTGGTCTCCAACATATCGGCACGTTTGGCGGAAATGACTTTGTTCAGTGCGGCACGCAAGCCTTCTTCGCTGCTGTCGCCGGTTTCCTTGAGAATCTTGCCCATCAAAATCATGTTGGCAAGCGTGGGCATGCCGTTATCGTTAGCGAGCTTGGTGGCCGGGACGTAGAACACTGTCACATCGGCACGCGTTACCTTGCGTTCGATCAGCGTGGAATCCGCAAAAATCATGCCACCGGGCACAACCGCCGATTCGTATTTATCCAGCGAAGGCAGGTTCATGGCCACCAACACATCGGGATTGGCAACAATGGGCGAACCCACCGGTTCATCGCTGAGAATGATACCGCAGCTGGCGGTGCCGCCGCGCATTTCAGGACCGTATGACGGAAGCCAACTGACTTCACGACCTTCCATCAGGCCTTTGTATGCCAGGAATTTACCGGCAAACAGGATACCCTGACCACCGAAACCGGAAAACAAGAATTGTGTGGTACTCATTTGGTCTCCTCCTTTGCC
>JAZNKN010000052.1:0-6683 GCA_045578625.1 Acutalibacteraceae bacterium
CGCCCCCTACAAGGGGAGGCGTATATGGTTCCATACAACCTCAAAACGGCATTGTAGGGGAGGGCCTCTGTGCCCTCCCGCGCAGGGATCGCGCAGGTTTGGGCGGAACGACACGCAGGTCGTTCCCTACGGAGCAGCAATGAGGTTGTGCGAAGAAAAACCCTCCGTCACGCATACGCGTGAGGATCAATACTCGATTGTGCCCTCGAAAACCAGAACCGTGCCGCCGGTGAGCAGCAGGCGGTCATCGGTATAATTGACGGTGAGATCGCCGCCGAGCAGCTTGACGGTGATATCTGCGCCCTTATCGCAGTAGCCATTTTCCACAGCGGCCACGACTGCCGCGCACGCGCCGGTGCCGCAGGCGAGGGTCTCGCCGTTGCCGCGCTCCCACACGCGCATTCGCAGGGTGGTGCGACCCACCACGCGGACAAATTCGGTGTTGACACGCTCCGGAAACGCCGATGCGTACTCAAACTGCGGGCCGATCATCGATAGCGGCAGGCTGTCGATGTTATCGCAGAATACCACGCAATGCGGGTTGCCGACCGAGACGCCGGTGACGGTGTAGGTCTCGCCGCCGACGGTGAGGGGATAGCGGAGCATCTGCTCGACCTCCACCGCAGCCGGCAGGGATGCGGCGCGCAGATCGGCCCCTCCCATATCCACCGTGACCGAGCTGACCTTGCCGTCGCGCAGGTGCAGACGCAGGTGCCGGATACCGCTTCCGGTCTCCACCGTGACGTCGCGCTTGGCCACAAAGCCCTTGTCATACAGATACTTACCGACACAGCGCACGCAGTTGCCGGCCATCTGACCCTCGCTGCCGTCGCGGTTGAAGGCGCGCATTTTCACGTCTGCGACCGTCGATGTTTCCATCAGCACCAGACCGTCCGAGCCGACACCGTAGTGCGGCGCACACAGGTCGACGCACAGCGATTCAGGACAGGTGATGCTGCCGTCAAAGTTTTCCACGAAGATGTAATCGTTGCCGCAGGAGTGCATCTTAGTAAAGTGCAGGGTCTGCCGTTCGGGACGCATCGCGTTGATGTCCACCAGCTCGGTATTGAGACCGTTGAAACGGCTTTCCATGATCTGCGCCAAGGCATCGGCGGTGTCGGGGGAGGTCAGGCAAGGGATGCCGAGCTGCATCGCGTGGCGGTGCAGCAAGGTGTAGTCACCCACCGTCGCATCCTTGACGGCACCGGTGTATACGATGTAATGCAGGCGACCGTCCTCCATCAGCGTGGTGATCTCATCGCTTTCCGCGGCGTTCTTGACCGCGTGTACCGGAATACCGAGCTGCGCGATCGCCGCGGCGGTGCCACTGGTGGCGTACAGCGTCAGCCCCAGATCGTAGAACCGCTTGGCCAGCGAGATGATCTCGGGATAGTCGCTTTCTTCCACGCTGATCAGCACGCCCGCGCCGCCTTCGTGTACCGAGGGGACGGAGAAGCCGGCGGCGGTCAGACCCTTGAACAGCGCCTCCGCCAACGTGCGGCCGATGCCCAACACCTCGCCGGTGGATTTCATCTCCGGACCGAGGATGGAGTTGGCGTCGGTCAGCTTTTCAAACGAGAATACCGGCACTTTGACGGCGAAATACGGCGGGGTGCGGTACAGACCCGTGCCGTAGCCGAGATCGGCCAGCTTGGCACCCAGCATTACCTGCGCCGCCAGATCGACCATCGGTACGTTGGTCACCTTACTGATGTAGGGGATGGTACGCGAGGCGCGCGGGTTGACCTCGATGACGTACAGCTCGTTTTCATAGATGAGGTACTGGATGTTGACCAGACCCTTGGTTCCCAGCGCCAGTGCGAGCTTTTCGGAGCAATCGCAGATCTTGCGCAGGAAGGTGTCGCTCAGGTTGTACGGCGGGTACACGGCGATGGAGTCGCCGCTGTGGACACCGGCACGCTCGATGTGTTCCATAATGCCGGGGATCAGCACCGTCTCGCCGTCGGAGATGACGTCCACCTCCAGCTCGGTGCCGGGCATATACTTATCCACCAACACCGGATTGTCGATGCCGCCCGCGAGGATGGTGTTCATATACTCCACCGTGCGCTCGCGGCTGCGGGAGATGGTCATGTTCTGGCCGCCGATGACGTAGGACGGACGCAGCAGCACCGGATAGCCCAGTGACTCAGCGGCCGCCACGGCTTCTTCCACGGTGTTTACACCGAGACCCTTGGGACGGCGGATACCGAATTCCTCCAGCAGCGCGTCAAAGCGGCTGCGATCCTCCGCGATATCGATACCGTCCGCCGAGGTGCCGAGGATCGGGATGCCGCAGCGATCCAGCAGTCCGGTGAGCTTGATAGCGGTCTGGCCGCCGAACGCGACCACCACGCCGATGGGCTGCTCCACCGCGATGATGTTCAGCACGTCCTCCGGACACAGCGGCTCAAAGTACAGACGGTCGGCGGTGTCGTAGTCGGTGGAGACGGTCTCGGGGTTGTTGTTCACGATGACCACGTCGTAGCCGAGCTTTTGCAGCGTCCACACGCAGTGAACCGAGCTGTAGTCAAATTCAATACCCTGACCGATGCGGATCGGGCCGGAGCCAAGCACCATCACGACCGGACGACCGCTGCGCGGGAACTGCCGCGATTCGCACACCTTGTCGGTGCAGGAGTAGAAATAGGGGGTCTCAGCGTTAAATTCCGCGGCGCAGGTGTCCACCATTTTGTAGGACAGCGGCTGCGTCGGCAGGTCGGTCGCGCCGCTGAGACGGCGGATGGCGTCGTCGGTGTAGCCGAGCCGCTTGGCGGTGGCGTAATCGCCGTCGCAGAGACCCTCGGCAGCGAGATGCTGCTCAAAGGTCGAAAGCTTGGCGAGCTTGTGCAAGAACCAACGGTCGATGCGGGTGATCTCGTGGATCTCGTCCACCGTGATGCCGCTCTTGAGCGCCTCAAACACCGTGAACACACGGCGGTCGTCCGCGATCGTCAACCGTTCGCGCACCGGCGCGTCGGTCAGCGGAGCGGCATTGAGCGTATCCAACGAGATCTCCGCGCCGCGTACCGCCTTCATCAGCGCGGCCTCAAAGCTCTGACCAATGGACATGACCTCGCCGGTCGCCTTCATCTGCGTACCCAGCAGGCGGCTTGAGCCGGCGAACTTGTCAAACGGCCATTTTGGGAATTTTACCACGACGTAGTCCAGCGCGGGCTCAAAGCACGCACTGGTCTTGCCGGTAATATCGTTTTTGACCTCGTCCAGCGTGTAGCCGAGTGCGAGGCGGGTGGTCAGCTTGGCGATGGGGTAGCCGGATGCCTTGGAGGCGAGTGCCGACGAGCGCGAGACGCGGGGATTGACCTCGATGACCGCGTACTCAAAGCTTTCGGGATCCAGTGCGAACTGGCAGTTGCAGCCGCCGACGATGCCGATGGCCTCCACGATATCCAGTGCCGCTTGCCGCAGCATACCGTATTCCTTGGTGGACAGCGTCAGCGCCGGAGCGACCACGATGGAGTCGCCGGTGTGTACACCGACCGGATCGAAGTTTTCCATGGAGCAGACCGCGATGGCATTGCCCGCGCTGTCACGCATCGTTTCAAACTCGATCTCTTTCCAGCCCGCGATGCACTTTTCCACCAAGATCTGCGTGATGGGTGAGCGATCCAAGCCCACCCGCGCGATCTCGCGCAGCTCGTCCTCGGTCGCGGCGATGCCGCCGCCCGAGCCGCCCAGTGTGAATGCCGGACGCACGATGACCGGATACCCGATCTCCTCGGCGATGCGCAGCGCGGTGGGAACGTCCTCGGCAATGTCCGACGGCACCATCGGCTGACCGATGGCGTTCATCGCGTCGCGGAACAGCTCGCGGTCCTCCGCCTTGTCGATGGCGTCGATGCCCGAACCGAGCAGTCGCACGCCGTATTTTTCGAGCGTGCCGTCACGCGAGAGCTGCATGGCGATGGTCAGACCCGTCTGGCCGCCCAAGCCGGCGAGCAGACCGTCGGGGCGCTCCTTTTCAATGATGCGGCGCACCGTCTGGGCGTTCAGCGGCTCCAGATAGATCTCATCCGCCAGATTTTTGTCCGTCATAATGGTGGCGGGATTGGAGTTGACGAGTACCACGTCGAGACCTTCCTCGCGCAGCACGCGGCAGGCTTGTGCGCCCGCATAGTCAAACTCGGCCGCCTGACCGATGGTGATGGGACCGGAGCCGATCACCAGTACCTTGCGAATGGCGGTATCCTTAGGCATTCCGGTCACCTCCCAGCATCGTCATAAAGCGATCCCAGAGTCGGGCATCGGGATCGAACTGCACCGTAAAGCAGGACTTGTCGGTATACGCCACGCCCTCGCAGGTGCTGTCGTTGGCGTTGATATGTGTGATAATGGCGTCGGCGGGGAGACTGTCTGCCGCCACCGCGTAGCCGTGGTTTTGCGAAGTGATGTAGGTGCGGCGCTCGCTGTCGCAGCGCACCGGCTGATTGGCACCGCGGTGTCCGTACGGCAGACGCACGGTCGTGCCGCCCGCTGCCAGAGCCACCAACTGGTGACCCAGACCGATGCCGAATAGTGGCAGGCGACCGAACAGTGCCTTGACCGTGTCGATGAGGGCGACGTTATCCTTGGGATCGCCCGGGCCGCCGGACAGCACCACACCGTTCGGGGCGGCTGCCAGAATGTCGGTGGCGGGGGTGGTGTGCGGTACGACCGTGACCTCACAGCCGCGCTCGCACAAGGCGGCGATCAGGCTGCGGCGCACACCGCAGTCGATGACCGTGACCGCAAAGCGGCGCTCTCCCTCGGCAGGATATACCGCGGAAGTCTTGGTGCTGACCAGCTCCACCGCGCCGCACACGGCGTATTGCTTAATAGGGGTAAGGTCGGCGGGGACGGTGTCGCACAGCAGGGCGTTCATCGTGCCGCTCTCGCGCAGGAGGCGCGTCAGCTCGCGCGTGTCCACGCCGCACAGACCGGGAATACCGCGCTGCTTTAAGTACGCGTCGAGCGTACCCTCGCTGCGGAAGTTCGACGGCTCGTCGCACAGCTCACGCACGATATAGCCGGACAGTGCGGGCATTCCCTCCAGATCCTCCTCGATGACACCGTAGTTGCCGATGAGGGGGAAGGTCTGCACCACGAGCTGACCCGCGTAGGACGGATCGGTCAGCGTTTCCAGATACCCGACCATACCGGTGGTAAATACCAGCTCGCCCACGGCGTTGCCGGATGCGCCGATACGCTGTCCCTCAAACACCGTGCCGTTTTCCAGTACCAGATAGGCCATAGCTTCACACTCCTTGTTTTCAAAAAAGCGGACGAGGGTCTCGTCCGCTTATCGCGCTCACAGCGTCGCCGCCATGACCGCCTTGATGGTGTGCATACGGTTCTCAGCCTCATCGAATACGATGGACTGCTCGCTTTCAAACACCTCGTCGGTGACCTCCATACAGGTCAGACCGAACTTGTCGTAGATCTGCTTGCCCACGGTGGTCTTGATATCGTGGAACGCAGGCAGGCAATGCATAAAGCGGCACTGCGCACCGGCGTTGTCCATCAGCGCCTTGGTGACGCGATAGGGCGACAACTCCTCGATACGCTCCTGCCACACCGCGTCCGGCTCGCCCATCGAGACCCATACGTCGGTGTAGATGACGTCCGCGCCCTTGGTGGCGACGGTGGGATCCTCCTCAAACTCTAAGATCGCACCGGTCTCGGCGGCAACCGCTTGACACTGCGCGACCAGAGCGGGATCGGGAAAATATTTTTTCGGCGCGCACGCCACGAAGTGCATTCCCATCTTGGCCCAGCCGACCATCAGCGAGTTGCCCATATTGTAGCGGGCGTCGCCCATATAGACGAGCTTCTTGCCCTTCAGCGCGCCGTGATGCTCACGGATGGTGAGGAAGTCGGCGAGGATCTGGGTGGGGTGGAACTCGTTGGTCAGACCGTTCCACACCGGCACACCGGCGTAGGCGGCCAGCTCCTCCACGATCTCCTGACCGAAGCCGCGGTATTCGATACCGTCGAACATCCGACCCAGTACGCGGGCGGTGTCGGCGATGCTCTCTTTTTTACCGATCTGCGAGCCCTGCGGGTCCAGATAGACCGGATGCATACCCAGATCGGCCGCCGCGACCTCAAAGGCGCAGCGGGTACGGGTACTGGTCTTTTCAAAAACCAGGGCAACAGACTTGCCCTCGCAGAGCCGGTGGGCAATACCGGCCTTTTTCTGGGCCTTAAATTGGGCGGACAGCTCCAGCAGCTTGCCGATCTCTTCCGGGGTGAAATCCAGCAGCTTCAAAAAGCTTCTGTTATGAAACATGTCGATTCTCCTCTTTATTCCTCTTCTTTTTTACGCGCAGGCAGCTTTAATGATGGTGATGGCCTGCTGCAGATGCTCCATGGGGATGTTCAGGGGAGGCAGCAGACGGACCTTATCTTTGGCGGTCAGGCACAGAACGCCCTGCTCCATGCAGGCGGCTACCACATCCTTGGCGCTCTTTACTGTTTTGATGCCGATCATCAGACCCAGGCCGGTGACGGCTTCCACGCCGGGGGCGTTTTGCAAGGTATTGAAAACAAAGTCGCTCTTTTCCTGAACCTGGGCAAGGAAAGCATCATCCATCCGGCTGATAACGCTGACAGCGCCGGCGCAGCAGATGGGGTTGCCGCCGTAGGTGGAGCCGTGGTCGCCGGGGACGAGTACATCGCAGACT
>JAZNKN010000053.1:0-7698 GCA_045578625.1 Acutalibacteraceae bacterium
CAGGCTAGCGTTCTAACCAGCTGAACTACCGGGCCACATTTGGTGGAAACAACAGGGCTCGAACCTGTGACCCCCTGCTTGTAAGGCAGGTGCTCTACCAGCTGAGCTATGCTTCCAAAATTGCATCGCCATCGGCGACGCTGTCTATCATACTACATTACAAGCGAATTGTCAACCGAAATTTTTGAACTTTTTTCAAAAAATCCAGATTATCCCTGCTTTTTACGGCTACGCTCCTCGATCAGTCGCTCCATATCGGCACTGTTGTAGTGATACACCCGATCGCAAAAGCTGCAGGTGACCTCCACGCGGTCATTCTCATCCGGCAACGAACGCAGTTCCTCGTCCGACATCGCATAAAACGCACCGGTCACCTTTTCCGGCGAGCAGGCACAGCGGTACTCGGGATCGAAGCTGTCCACCACGTCAAACTCGAAGCCGTCCAACGCACAGCGCAGGATCTCCTCGATGCTCATCCCCTCATCCAGCATTTCGGTCATGGGGCGCAGTTTGGCAATGTTCTGCTCCAGACGGTCGATAACGTCGTCCGGACAAAACGGCAGCAGCTGGATCAGTAGGCCGCCTGCGGCGCGCACCGTCAGATCGGGATTGACCAACACACCGAGCGCGCACACCGTCGGGATCTGCTCACTGGTGGCGTAGTAGGAGGTAATATCCTCGGCCAGCTCACCGGACACCAACGGAATGCAGCCGACGTACGGCTCGGTCGCACCGGTATCACGCAGCACGTACAGTAGACCTTCCGTTCCCACCGCGCCGCTGACGTCCAATTTGCCGTTGGCCTTCAGCGGGATCTCCACCACGGGGTTTTGCGCGTAGCCGCGCGCATTGCCGCGACCGTCCGCTACGGTGATGAGTTGGCCCACCGGACCGCCGCCATTTACCTTTAAGGTCACAGAATCCTCCGTGTTTTTCAACATAATGCCCATCAGCGAGGCTGCCGTCAGTAACCGTCCAAGCGCCGCCGTGACGACCGCGGAGGTGTGATGGATCTGCTCCGCCTTGGCCACCATCTCGGTAGCGTCAAGCGCGACCGCGACCACCGTCGCGTCGCTCGTTAAACACCGCATTGCCTTGCTCATAGTATATGCCGATCTCCTTTACCGTATCACTCGATCTCGCCGGCGGCCTCTGCCACCGTGCGCGTGCTGCGCACGACAAACACCATCCGCTGGCATTCCGCCGTGGGCGGTTCTTCCGTCATATCCTCGTATACCGCCAGCGTTTCCCAACCGGTATCGGCCAGCAGCCGCCGCAGGGTGCGCTCGGAATACGCGCGCTCTCTTACTGTGTCCCAATACCGCTCGTAGCGGCCGTCCTCCGCCTCTGCAAAGAAGTCCAGCAGGATCTCCACCTCGCCGGTGCGTGGCAGATAACAGTTGCGCCAAACGCACAGCACATCCTCTTCCTCGGCCACGAACGACCGATCCGCCAGCACCTCACGATGCTTGTACGGCGTATTCACGTCAAAAATAAACAATCCGCCCGGCTCAACAAACAGCCGCGTGCGTCGAAACACCTTCGCCACGTCAGCGGTACGGCACAGATGATTCAGGCTGTCCAGAATGCATACCGCGCCGTCCACCGTGCCGTACAGGTCCATTTCGCGCATATCCTGACACAGCAGCAGGGCATCGGGCGCCTTCTCAGCAGCCTTGGCCAGCATCGCCGCCGATGCATCCACACCGACCGGATCGACACCGCGCCGCGTCAGCTCGGCACACAAGCTGCCGGAGCCGCAAGCGATATCCAACACCGTGGTCGGCTTCGTGCCGTGCTTTTCAAACAGCGACAGCAGATAGTCCGCACGGGCGGCATAATCCACGTCCTGCATCAGCCGGTCGTAAAACTCAGAAAAGTCTCCGTAACCGCTCATACCTCGTCCTTCTTCTCCGTCATCCGGTCGAATATCATCCGATACGCATCGCAGCCGTACATCAGCGAGCGGTTGACGCGGCTGATGGTCGCGGTAGACGCACCGGTGCGCGCTTCAATGTCGGTATACACGCATTTGTCGTCCAGCATCTTCGCCACGGCGATGCGCTGAGACAGCGCCTTTAGCTCCTGAACCGTGCAAAGATCCTCGAAAAACTTATAGCATTCGTCGCGGTCCTTAAGCTGCAGGATCGCATCAAACAAAAAGTCCGTATCGGCAGTGCGCAGCTTGGCATTCATAGCAAAACAACCCGCTTTCTTTTTCAATTCTCCAGCATTTCACGCGCCGCCTGTAGATTGGCGGCAGTCACGGTACCGCCGATGATCCGTGCAAGCTCCTGCTCACGCTGTTCGGCCGACAGCGGCGTGACGTCGGTATATGTGCGCCCGTCGCGCACGGATTTCTCAATGAGGAAATGGTGCTGTGCCTGAGCGGCGATCTGCGCCAGATGCGTGACGCACAGCACCTGGCGGCGACGGCCGACCACCGTGCTGTTGGCGGTACGGCGCAGGCGGTTGCCCACCTTTTGTGCCGCGCGGCCGCTGATACCGGTATCGATCTCATCGAAAATGAGTGTGTCGATCTCGTCCGCGTCCGCCAGCACCGATTTGATCGCCAGCATAATGCGGGACAGCTCACCGCCGGAGGCGATGCGCGTGATCGGCTTGGGAGGCTCACCCACGTTGGCAGACATCAAAAATTCAATGCGATCCGCACCGCTGGCGCTGTATTCCGCCGCTTGGCGGTTGATGACCAACGACACGTTCGGCATATCCAGAAACGTCAGCTGCTCTTTGACTGCCGCGGCAAACCGCTCGGCGGTCTCATAGCGACGATCGGTCAGCGCTGCTGCCGCCTGCTCCAACGACTTGTACAGCCGCTGCTCCTCCTCGGTCAGACGGCGTGTACGCTCATCCGAAAGTTCGATCTGCTGCAGCTCCTCCCGCGCTTTTCCCAAGAAAGCCAACACCTCGTCGGTGGTAGCGCCGTACTTGGCAGTCAGGCGGCGGATGACCTCCCACCGCTCCTCCGCTTCGTCGCGTTCACGTGGGTCAAAGTCCAACAGCTCCGCCACCGAACGCAGCTCCTCGGCGGCATCCTGCAGCTCATACAGCGCGGTCTGCAGCCGCTCTGACGGTGCTTGTGCCTGCTCCAAATACCGCGCTGCGGTAACGGCAGAGGAGACCGCCTGCTGCATCAGTGACAGCGCGCCGTCGCGCTCTTCATCCCCGAACAGCAATGCTTCGGTCTTCCCCATCTGTCCGGCGACCTTTTCCGCGTTGCGGTACAGCGTGCGCCGTGCCTGCAGTTCCTCTTCCTCGCCGGGCTTGAGATCCGCGGCTTCGATCTCATCGATCTGATACCTCAGCAGATCCAGCCGACGGGCCTTTTCCAGTTCATCCATATCGGCGTTCGCCAGTTCGCGACGAACGCGACTCCATTCGCGGTATACCGCAGTATAGGTTTCGCGGACAGCGGCGAGATCGCCGAAGCGATCCAGATACGCCAAATGCTGATCCGCGGACAACAGCAATTGATTTTCGTGCTGACCGTGCAGGTCGATGAGCGACCCGCCGATCTCGCGCAGCAGCGCCGCCGTAGCGGGACGACCGTTGACACTGCAGCTGCTCTTGCCTTCTACGGCGATGGTGCGTGTGATCAGCACGTTACCGTCCTCATCCGGCGGGAAGCCCAGCGCGGTGAGTGCGGCAGCCGTACTGTCGGACAGCTCGGTGAACAGTGCCGTCACCCGCGCGGTGTCACTGCCGGTACGCACCAGATCGCGGCTGGTACGTTCACCCAGCACCGCGTTGATCGCATCGATGATAATGGATTTGCCCGCACCGGTCTCACCGGTCAGCACCGAAAAGCCGGTGTGAAACCGGATCTCGGCACGCTCGATCACCGCAATATTCTCGATGTACAAACAGTCCAGCATGGCTGTTTCCCTCTCTCGGTTTCGTTTCTTATTCCGGCCGCTGCAGCTTCTTAAGTTCTTCCATCAGTGCGACGGCATCCTCCTGTGACTTGGTGATGCACACGAAGGTATCGTCACCGGCCAACGTGCCGATCACGGTCTCCCAGTGCAGCGAATCCATCGCGGCACAAGCGGCCTGCGCCATTCCCGCGATGCACTTGACCACCACCAGATTGCAGGCGTAATCCACGCTGCGCACCGCGTCCTGAAAGATGGAGTTGAAGCGGGATGAGATATGTACCTTCTCCGAGGTCGCAACAGTATAATGGTAAGCCCCCTGATTGTCCAGTGTTTTGACCAGACGCAGCTCCTTGATATCGCGCGAGACGGTCGCCTGCGTGACTTGGAAACCGCTCTTCTGCAACGCACCGATCAGCTCGTCCTGCGTTTCAATGCGATGCTTGCGAATGATCTCCAGAATACAGGCCTGACGTTTTGTCTTCATATCCTTATCCCTTCCTGTTCAGCAGTTTTTGGTCCAGGATCTCGTAAAATGGCCGCTCCTTCAAGCGAATAAGCGCCGCCTCGGTAGCGGAGCGCTTGACGCGGATGACACCGTCCTCCGGCACCGGGATCGCCTCTGCGCCGTCTACCGTCACAAATACCGTCACGTTGGGACGGTGATCGGTAGTCAGCACCAGTTCGGCGTTTTCGTTAAACAGATACGGCCGCGTGTGCAGTGAATGAGGACAGATCGGCGTGAGCAACAGGCAGTTCAGCGACGGATCGACCATCGGGCCGCCGGCTGACAACGAGTACGCGGTAGAACCGGTGGGAGTTGCCACGATGACGCCATCCGCCTGATATACCGCTACCGGCGAGTCGCCGTTTTGCACCCGGATCTCGATCATACGCGACAGTGCACCGCGGGAGACGACCGCTTCGTTCAGTGCACGGCACTGTACCTCACCCTCGGCACTACATACCGAAATATCCAACAGCATTCGATGCTCCACGGCGTAGTCGCCGCTGAGCAAGCGATCAAGCTGATCCAGTTCGTTCAGCTCCAGACCCGCCATGAAGCCAAGACGGCCGCTGTTGATGCCCAACACCGGTTTGCCGAGAGGCGCTGCGCACTTGGCACAGTGCAGGATAGTACCGTCACCGCCAAGCGCGATGACCGCGTCACAATCGGAGAGACATGCCTCCAGATCCCGCGGCGGGAACGCGGTGTCCTCCGGCACGCAGTATGTGACCGACCGCGCACGCAGCGCGGCACAGACCCGCTCGAGTGCGTTCGCGCAATCGTTGATCTGATAGTTGGGGATCACGGCGAGTTTCATCCCGCCACCTCCTTTAGGCTAAATTGGTAAAGGTCTCCTCCACCAAGGTACGGATATCGGGCTGTATGCCCCCTCCCGTCTCATACCGGAGAAGCGCCAGATATTCAATGTTACCGTTTTGCCGGCCCGCACCGCCGGTGATGGGCGATGCCGCAAGAGCCTCCAACGTACAGCCCTGCTCGGCAAAGAAGTCGCACAGCTCGCGAAGAACGCGGCAATGCACACGGCGGTCGCGCACGATACCGTTTTTGCCGATATCGGCGCGTCCGGCTTCAAATTGCGGCTTGATAAGCAAAAACAGCCGCGCGCCCTGCTTCAAAAAAGCAAAGACCGAGGGCAACGCCGTCCGCAATGAGATAAAGGACACATCCATCGTCAGCACGTCCACCGACGCGGGAGCGATCTGCTGCAGCAGCGTCTCCTGTCGACGGATATCCGTTCCCGACAGATCGACTACGCGTTCATCCGCACACAACGACGGGTGCAGCTGTCCGTGACCGACGTCGATAGCATACACCTGCACCGCGCCGTTACGCAGCAGGCACTGAGTAAAACCTCCGGTCGAAGCGCCGACATCCATTGCCACACAGCCGACGGACAGCGGCTCGGTCAGGCTCAACGCGTGTTCCAGCTTCAATCCGCCGCGACCGACGTAGGCATCGGTCACCGCTTCACAAACCACCGTATCCTGCGATGATACGCGGGTGGCAGGCTTGTACACCACCGTGCCGTTCACCGTAACTTCGCCGGCGCGGATACGCTCACACGCTTTATCCCGTCCGGTAGCCAAGCCCTGTGTCACCAGATAGGCATCCAGACGCTGCTCAGTCGGCACGGTCGTTCGCCTCCCCGAGAATGCGACGGGTCATACTGTCCACGTCCAACCCGGTCAGCTTCATACCGTCCTCCACCGAGCAATGCGGAACGATGGTGTCGATCGCCACCGGTTCATACGTATCGCGGAAGCCGTGATCCAACAGCGCCGCACCGAATTGCTGCGCAATGCCGCCGGCGCGCGCACCTTCCTCAAAGAAGATCACGCGCGAATAGGTGGACGCTATGGACACGGCTTCCTCCGGAATGGGATGGATGCGTGTCAGCTTCAGGATCGAGACCGGATGCTTGGTGCGTAGTCGCTTGGCAGCCTGCAGAGCGTTGCCGAACAGGCGGCCGTAGGTAACGATGAGTGTGTTAGCCAGCGGATCACGGAACAGCGTCAGCGGCTGACCGTCCGGACGGTAGGATGCAAGCACCGCCGGCTCGCTGCCCTTGGGATACCGCACCGTCGCAATGCCGTCGGTATCGTAGATCGCTTGTTTCATCGTGATCTCCAATTCAGAGAACGTGGAGGGCGCAAAGATCGTCGTATGCGGGACGGTGGACAGAAACGGCACATCAAACACACCTTGGTGTGTCTCGCCGTCGTCCGGAACGATGCCGGCACGATCGATCGCTAACACGATATGATTGTTCATAATGGCGGTGTCGTTGAGTAGCTGGTCATAGGCGCGCTGCAGGAAGGTCGAATACACCGCAAACACCGGCAGCGCACCGCCGGTAGCCAGACCCGAGGCAAAGGTGACGGCGTGCTCCTCCGCAATACCCACATCGAAGCAACGCTTGGGATACCGCTCGGCAAACTCGGTCAAGCCGGTGCCGCCGGTCATCGCGGCGGTGACGGTACAAATACGCTTGTCCTCCTCCGCCAGCTTGCACAGGCAAGCACCCGCCGCCTGAGAAAAGCCGGGCTTGCCGGGTTCCGCTTTGCCGGTCTCGACATCAAAACACGAAATGCCGTGGTACACATCGGGATTTGCCAAGGCGTACGGATAGCCCTGTCCCTTGACCGTCTCCACGTGCAGCAGTACCGGACGGTCGATGTTTTTTGCCGTCTGCATGGTACGGATCAGATCGCGTAGATTGTGTCCGTCTACCGGACCGAGGTAATAATAGCCCATCTCCTCAAACATAGAGCTGTTGTGATACACCGATTTTTTCAAGCGGCTTTTGATCCGCAGCATCAAGCGGTGCAGGGGCTTACCGAGCAGCGGGATCCGCGCGATACCGTTTCCGAAATTGGTCTTGGTTTTGACATACCGCGGCATCGAACGCAGCCGCGACAGATGCCGCGCCATAAAGCCCACGTTCTGGTTGATGGACATACGGTTATCGTTAAGGATCACGATCAGACGGTCGTGACTCCGACCGGCGTTGCAGAGTCCCTCGTACGCCAAGCCGCCGGTCATCGCACCGTCACCGATCACCGCGACCGTGTGACCGCCGTTGCCCATCATCGCCTTGGCCTTGGCAAGTCCGTTGGCCGCCGAGATGGAGGTGCTACTGTGACCGGCAATAAAGGTGTCGTATTCACTTTCCGAAGGACGCGGAAAACCGGAGATACCACCGGTCTTGCGCAGGGTGGAAAACTCATCGCGGCGGCCGGTCAACAGCTTATGGGCATAGCACTGATGACCCACGTC
>JAZNKN010000054.1:0-81553 GCA_045578625.1 Acutalibacteraceae bacterium
ACTGAAAAACGCCTCCTTAAATTTGTTTAGTTGGCGGGCGACGCCAAAACCGCACACTCTGCCGGGTGTTCCCACACCGGCGTTTTAAAAACCGGATACTTGTTTGGGTCCAAGCTCCGGGTGCGATGTAAGCGTCTTGAAAAAGACTGTGACAGACCTGCGCCGCAAGTACGCAAAGACAGTGTGCAACTCACCGTCCGTGGGAGTCTGACTCTTACAGCTATTCCTGTCGCCCGGTTTGAAATCGGACATGCTCGGCGGAAAAACCGGCCTGTTGCAAGGCCGCAACCTCCCGCGTCATCGCTTGTTGTGCAGTCCGCACGACCGCAAAAAGGGCGCAAAATGCCCTACTTTTCATAATCGTGCCTTGCTATTGTACTGCAACCGGCAGGAAAAATCAAGTCTTTTTTTGCGATTTTTTGAAAAATTTTTCTTTTTTAATTCCTTATTATATTATATGGCATTTTTCTTCTCCGTCAGGTACTGCCGGCGGTATTCCGCGGGGGTGGGCGCATACTGCTTGCGGAACAGCCGCATGAGGAGGATTCCCTGCTGCCAGACGAGACCGATCACGCCAAGTGGACAGACGCCCCCATCGTTGTTTTTCATTGATGCTATAAGCAACGCCCCGACGAGAAATTCTCGTCGGGGCGTTGCTTTGCAGACCAAAATCTGTATTGTAGGGGCAGTGAAACCCCCTCCCCTACATTAGGCACAACCGTTTTACACAATCAGCCGAGCCGGTCGATCAGCACGTCCAGTGCTTCGCAGTAACCGGCGAAGCCTTTGCCGCAGATCGTTTTTGCACAGGCAGGGCTGACAAAGGAGTGCTTGCGGAATTCGTCACGGCTGTTGATATCCGAGATATGCACCTCCACGGCGGGGATCGCCACCGCCTTGAGCGCATCCAAGATCGCCACACTGGTGTGGGTGTAGGCAGCCGGATTGATGACAATACCGTCCGTCTTGTCAAAATACGCCTGCTGAATGGCGTCCACGATATCGCCCTCGTGGTTGGATTGGAAGAAGGAGACCTCCACCCCGCGCGCGGCGGCGTGGTCGGACACCAGCCGAACCAGTGCCTCATAGGTCTGCTTGCCGTAAATGTCCGGCTCACGAATACCCAGCATATTGAGGTTGGGGCCGTTGATTACCAAGAACTTCATTTCAGCACCTCCAGAATGCGTTTGCAGGTCACGGTCGGGTCGTCGTCCACGGCAACTGCAACGTCAGCGACCTCGCGGTACAGCGGCAGCCGCTGTGCATACAGTTCCTGCAGCGCCGCGCCGCCCTTGGACAGCGGCCGTCCGGCGGTCGCCAGTTTTTCAAGTGGACGCTCCAAAAAGATCACCCGACCATTTTGCCGCAGCGCCTGACGATTGCGCTCCCGTAGGATCGCACCGCCGCCGGTGGCAATAACGCAGCTAAGCTGCTTACCGGCCTGCTCCACGGCCTGCTGTTCGCGGTCACGAAAGGCTGTTTCGCTCTCGGCCGCAATGATCTCGGGAATGGGGCGACCGGCCATCTCCTCCACCAACGTATCGGTATCCACAAAGGCCTTATCTAACTGTTCGGCCAACAGCCGCCCCACGGTGCTTTTGCCGCAGCCGGGCATCCCCACCAGTACCACGTTGCAAAAGCGCTGTTCCATCGATCGCACGGTACTCTCGACCACGCCGTCGTCAATGGCGCGGTCGAAAAAGATCTCCGCCGCACGCTTGCCCTGAGCCACCAGCATCGCCATACCGTTGACCGCGGCGATGCCCTGCTGTTCGGCGTCAAGCAGCAGCTGTGTTTTTAGAGGGTTGTAGATGATATCTACTACCGCTTCGCAGGCGGTAAACCGCGCCAGATCGACCGGCGCTTTCAGGTTGTGGGGATACATCCCGACCGGCGTGGTGTTAACGATCACGCCGGCATCCGCGTGGCAGTCAAGGTTGTCATAGTTGTTTTCACCGGAGCGGGAGATGACGATCACCTCGCGCGCCTGCATATCACGCAGAACGCAGTACGCCGTCACCGAGGAGCCGCCGCTGCCAAGCACCAACACCTTGCGGCCCGCCACCGGAATACCGTTTTTCTCCAACAAATAGCGGAAGCCGGCATAGTCGGTGTTATACCCACGTACCGCGTCGCTGTCAAAGCGGATGGTGTTGACACTGCCGATGCGCGCCGCGACCTCATCCAATTCATCACAGAACGGCATAACGTCCTTTTTGTACGGAATGGTCACATTGATGGCGCGAAAGCCGGGGGCGGCAAAGAACGCCGCCAGCTCGCCTTTTTCCTTTTCAATGAGCGTGTAGGGGTAATCCCCGAAGTACCCATGGATCTGGGGAGACAGGCTGTGACCCAACCGCTCCCCCAGCAAACCGAAGCGTTCCATTACACGACCTCGGTATAGCTACCGAGATACTGGAACTTGTCCGCCTCGGCCTGCAGCTGCGACAGCAGGTTTTCAAACGCCTCGGAATACACCGATACCTCAATGTCGAAGTAGAACATAATCTCAAAATCACGGCCGGGCAGCGGGCGGCTTTCCAGCTTGAGCAGGTTGACGCCAAGGGAATAGAACTTGGACAGAATGCTGTGCAGTGCGCCGGGCTTGTGCGGCAGTACGAGCATCAAACTGGTACGGCTCGCGCCGGGATAGATCTCCAGTGGCTTCGCAATGCAGATAAAACGCGTGTAGTTGTTGTCCACGTTGGGCAAAGCAGTCTCCAGGATGTCCAGATCGTACAGCGCCGCGCAGGATTCCGACGAGATCGCCGCCACGTCGGTGCGACCGCTCTCGGCCACAGCCTTGGCCGCCATCGCGGTATTTTCGCAGACGTTGACACGCACGTTTTTGAGACCCTGCAAGAACTCACTGCACTGTTGGATCGCCTGCTCGTGGGAATAGATCTCCTTGACGTCCTCCAGGTTCGTCCCCTTGGGAGCAAGCAGCACGTGGGAAATGTGCAGACGCGTGCTGCGAACGATGTGAAAGTTGTACTTCAGCATCAGGTCGTAGATCTGGTTGACCGAACCGGCCGAGCTGTTTTCAAGCGGCAGGATACCGTAGCGGCAAAGACCCTTGTCCACCGCGTTGAACACGCCCTCAAAGCTGTTCATATACATAATGTTCGCAGCCGAGAACAGCTTGTCGCAGGCGAGCTGCGAATATGCGCCCTCTACGCCCTGACACGCGACAAACGCCCGCTCCGGAAACACCTTGGCGGTGTCGTTGATGCCGGCGCGGATCTTCTCCAACAGCGCACCGTCAAAGCCGAGACGGTGGTTCTGATACGAGCGGCTGAGGCTCAATATCAGATTGTACAGGACGCGGGTCTGGGACTCCAGCTCCTCGCCTGCCAGCTCGGAGACGCGTTCCAACAGGCGGCGCTCACGCGCCGGATCCAGCACCGCGCGACCGTTTTCTTTTTTGTAATCCGCCACCTGAGCGGACACGCCCATACGCTTGACGAACAGCTCGACCAGTTGTTCATCGATACTGTCGATCTCCTGACGCAGTTCTTCAATACCCATTGTTACATCCTCCTTAGATGAGATAATCACAAAGTACGATCGCACAGGCCGCTTCAATGCACGGCACGGCGCGCGGTACAATACACGGATCGTGCCGTCCGCGGATAACGAGCGGCTCTACCTGCCCACTGCGGCGGTTCAGCGTCTGCTGTTCCTTGGCAATGGAGGGCGTCGGCTTGACCGCCACCCGAAATACGATCGGCATACCCGTGCTGATACCGCCCAACACACCGCCGTGGTTGTTGGTGCGGGTCTTGACTATGCCGTTATCGTCATAATACACGTCGTTGTTCTGCGAGCCGCGGACGGTAGCCGCCTCGAAGCCGTTGCCGAATTCAATGCCGCGGATGGCGGGAACACCGAACACAGCGGCTGCCAAGCGATTTTCCAGGCCGTCGAACATCGGATCACCGATGCCCGCAGGCAGCCCCACCGCGGCGCATTCGATCACACCGCCGACGGAGTCGCCTTCGCTGTGCGCCGCTTCAATGAGCGCCCGCATCGCCTCGCCGGCCGTCTCGTCCAACACCGGAAACGTACCGCCGGGGAAATCTGCCGCTGTGACGCCGACTGCGTCAAACGGCGTATCCTTCACCTCACCGACCGACGCGATATGCGCGCCTACCGCGATGCCCTGCTGCGCCAGATACTGCAGGCACAGACCGCCCGCAACACACAGCGCCGCCGTAAGCCGTCCTGAGAAATGCCCGCCGCCGCGCACGTCCTGCGCGCCGCCATAGCGGATATCCGCCGGATAATCCGCGTGGGAGGGGCGCGGCTGATCGAACAACTCACGGTAATCCCCCGAACGCGTGTTAGTGTTGCGAATGACCGCGCAGATGGGTGCGCCGCAGGTCACGTCCTCCAGCAGACCGCTAAGGAACTCGACCTCGTCCGCCTCCTTGCGGGGCGTGGCAAACGCGCTCTGCCCCGGTGCACGACGCGCCATAAACGCGCGCAGTGCGTCCCGATCGACCCGAAAGCCCGCCGGGAAGCCGTCGATCACCACACCGATCGCTTCGGCGTGGGATTGACCGAAAATGCTGATCTTCAGTTTTCGCCCGAATACGGAGGACATACATTCATCCCTCTTTCCGCAAATTCTGCAAAGAAGCTCGGATACGATTTCCGCACCGCTTCTGCACCGGTGATGACCACCGGCTCTTCACAAATACACGCCGCGACCGCCGCTGCCATCGCAATGCGGTGGTCGTTGCAAGCATCCACCGTACCACCTCTCAAGCGGCCGGTCCCCTCGATAGTCAGCGACTCCTCGTCCATTGTGACCTGACCGCCGAGCGCCGTCAGTATCGCGTGGACACTGCACAAACGATCGCTTTCCTTCAACCGCAACCGTCGGGCGTTGCCGATGACACTGCGACCCGGGATCGCCGCCGCCAGTACCGCCAACACCGGCACCAGATCGGGGATCTGTGCCGCATCCACCGTCAGCGGTCGACACAGGCTTCCGCCGGTCACCTGCAGGACACCGTCGCGCTCCGTCACACAAGCGCCCGCGTCGCGCAGGATATCCGCCACCGCGCGGTCACCCTGCAGGGAGGCGGCATCCAGACCGCCGACCGTCAGCGACGCATGCGGCGCGATCGCGCCGGCCACCAACCAGAACGCACCGTTGGACCAATCGCCCTCTGCCGTCAACGTGCCGGGAGAACGGTAACGGCTGCCCGCCGGTACGGTGAACACATTGTTTTGCTCCGACACCGCCACGCCGAACCGCCGCATCGCTGCCACGGTAAGATCGATGTACGGGCGGGATTCCACCATTCCGGTCACGCATATCTCACACGCGTGACCCAACAGCGGCGCGGCCAACAACAGACCGCTGATAAACTGGGAGCTGACACCGCCGCCAATGGTAAACCGGCTACCGGTCAACTGCCCCTCTACCGTTAAGGGGAACGTCCCTTGCGGCGACAAGGTGCAGCCATTGTCACACAGCAGCTCGTACAGCGGTGACAAGGGGCGCTGCGCCAGACGACCGCGGCCGGTAAACCGCGCGCCGCTAAGCGCCGCCGCGATCGGCAGCAAAAACCGCAGGGTCGAACCGCTCTCGCCGCAATCCAGCAGCGCATCGGCGTGTGGTGTGCCGATGGGCGTGACCGTCAAACGGTCATTATTCAGTTCGATCTCCGCGCCCAACGCGCGCAGACACGCCATTGTCGCCTCAATGTCCTGCGACAGCGTGGCACGCTCCAGTACAGTCGGCGTGTCGCAAAGCGCCGCACAGATCAGCAGGCGATGCAACGCCGATTTGGAGGCAGGCGCGGTTGCCTGCCCGGTCAAGGTATGACCGCTGACAGTTACCGTCATTGCTCCGACCCCATCTCAATATACCGGGCAAGCTCCGACACAGGGATCTTCTCAATGCGCCCCTCGCCAATAGCGGGAACGGTGATGAGTCCCAGGGTATCGTTTGCCCGTTTTTTATCCGCCAACGCTGCTTCACACAGCGCCTGCGGTGCAACATCACAGGTAATCGGCAGATCACGCGCCGAAAGCAGTGCAAGCAATCGCGCCGTTTCCTGCGCAGGGGCTTTCCCCATGGCTGTCATCGCGCGCGCCAGGATCGCCATACCGATGGCGACCGCGCTGCCGTGCGAGATCGCAAACCCACTGCACTTTTCTACCGCGTGACCGACCGTGTGACCGAAGTTGAGCAGCTGACGGCAGCTGTTATCGCGCTCGTCCTCCTCCACCACGTCGCGCTTGATGGCGACGCAGCGGCAGATGATCTCCGTATTGGTCAGCGTGCCGCGCTCCAGCGCCTCAAACAGCGCACGGTCGCGGATCATACCGTATTTGATGACCTCCGCCATACCGTCGGCGTAGATCGCCGGGGTGAGAGTGTTCAGCACCGTCGGGTCGCACAGCACCAGCCACGGCTGATAAAACGCGCCGAGCAGGTTCTTGCCCTCTGGCAGATTAACGGCGGTCTTGCCGCCGACCGAGGAATCCACACACGCCAGCAGCGTCGTGGGAACCTGCACAAATCCGATACCGCGCAGATACGACGCGGCGCAGAAACCGCCGAGGTCGCCGACCACACCGCCGCCGAGCGCGACGATGGCGTCACTGCGCGTAAAGCCGTTGGCCGCCAGATAGGATACGACCTGCAGATAGGTGGTGGTGCTTTTCGAACCCTCCCCCACCGGCACGACGTACGGGCTGACCTCAAAGCCGCTGTCCGCAAGCGACCGACGCACGGTATCCAGATACAGGCCGCCCACCGTTTCATCGGTAAGCAGCAGCACTTTTTTGCCGCGCAGCACCTTCGCGCAATGCGTACCGGCCGCGGAAAGCAAGCCGTCCTCAATGAGGATCTCGTAGCATCGGGAGGTACGTACCTCAATTCTTTCCATTCCCAAAGTCGATCCTTTCCTTGCGATCGCTGCCGTCACGCAGTAGCGTGCGAAGCGTCTGTTCATCCCGATCATTTAGCGCCTCACGGTATTCCGTCAACGAGGCAATGATCGTATCGATCTCGGTCAACAGGTTGTCGCGATTTTCCAAAAACAGCTCGGCCCACATCGCATCGTTGAGCCGCGCCACACGGGTCAGATCCTTATAGCTGCCGGCTGAAAAGCCGCGGTGGACCTGCGCCCGAGGGCTTTTGACGTACGCGTTGGATACCACGTGCGCCAGCTGAGAGGTGAACGCGATGATCTCATCGTGCTGCTCGGGCGTGGTCACCGTGACCGAGCCGAAGCCCATCGACTTAACGAACGCGGTAACACGCTCCAACAGCGAAATGTCCTTGGTATCCTCGGGGGTGAGGATCATCGACGCGCCGCGGTACAGATCTTCGGTCGCGTATTTCAGTCCCGAACGGTGCAAGCCCGCCATCGGATGCCCGCCGATGAACACAAAGCCGTGTTCGCGAGCGAGGGGGCGGCATTCCTCGCAAATGCTGCGCTTTACGCCGCCGCAATCGATCACCACCGCGCCCTTGCCGAATTGCGCAGCGTGCTGCCGCACGTACTCGACCGTGGCACCGGGATAGACCGCAAGCAGTACAAAATCGCACTGCGGCAATGTTTCCGCGGTCAGCTCGCCGTCGATACACCCGATCAAATGGGCGTATTGGCGGGTGCTTTCGCTGACGTCGTCACCCAACACGGTGTGCTGTGTATTCGCCTTCAGCGCTTTGGCGAGCGAGCCGCCGATCAGTCCCAATCCGACGATTCCGACCGTCATAACGCCAAAACCTCCCGAATGCGGGCAACACCACGCATCACGTCGTCAAACTGTGCCGGCGTCAGCGATTGCGCGCCGTCGCAAAGTGCCTTGGCGGGATTGTTGTGTACCTCAATCATCAGACCATCCGCGCCGGCCGCCGCTGCGGCAAACGCCATTGGCTTGACCAGACGGCTGATGCCGCTGGCGTGGCTCGGATCAACCACGACCGGCAGATGCGACAGCTCCTTGAGCATCGGCACTGCCGACAGGTCCAACGTGTTGCGGGTGTAGGTCTCGAAGGTGCGCACACCGCGCTCACACAGAATGATCTGCTCGTTACCGCCGGCCATAATGTACTCGGCGCTCATCAACAGCTCTTTAAGCGTGTTGGCCAGACCGCGCTTGAGCAGGATCGGCTTGCGGGTCCGCCCCAGTTCCTTGAGCAGCTCAAAGTTCTGCATATTCCGCGCACCCACCTGAATGAGATCCACGTCCTCAAACAGCGGCAGGTGGTTGGCGTTCATAATTTCGGTCACGATCGGCATACCGGTGACCTTCTTGGCCTCCTTGAGCAGCTCCAGACCGTCTGCCTGCAGGCCTTGGAAATCGTACGGCGAGGTGCGTGGCTTGAAAGCACCGCCGCGCAGCAGCGTGGCTCCGGATTCCTTGACTTTGCCTGCAACCTCCAGGATCTGGTCGTGCGATTCCACCGAGCAAGGGCCCGCGATGACAGCAAACTGACCGCCGCCGATCTTGACACCGCTGACGTCCACCACCGTGTCGTCGGGATGGAACTTGCGGTTGGCATTCTTAAACGGCTCGGAAATGCGCATCACACTTTCGACGATCTCCAGGTTTTCCAGCAGCTCCATATCGATACCGGTAGTATCACCCACGAGACCCAGCACGGTATTATACTCACCCTTGGAGATGTGTACACCGACCTTCTGTGCTTCCAGCCAGGTGATGAGATTTTCGATCTGGTTTTCGGTTACGCCTTGTTTGATAACTGCGATCATGGTCCATTCCTCCAAAAAATCAAAAGGCCCGCAGCTTTCACTGCGGGCCTGAATTACAGAATTTCCAAAAGGTGTGTCACCTTGAAATTACCGGCAGCAGAAAGCGCTCTTACTCTTGTTATTAAAGCAAAAGTAAAAGTAAAAGTAGGCGTATTCTGCTGCAAAGGTATGATCTTTCATTGCAAACACCTATTTCAACGGATTGTTAACACTATAGCACACTACAGTGCTATTGTCAATAAAAACTTTACCAGATCGGGGTGACGACCTGATGCGAGCTGCTGTCGGTCACCGAGAAATAATGGCGCAGGATCTGCACATAGCTCCAACCTTCCTCGTTGGCGTAGCCGACGGCACCTATCTGGCTGAGTCCGACGCCGTGACCCCAACCCTGCGTAGTGATGGTGACGGAGTCAGTCGCCGCGTCGTACGAAACACGGAACGCGTGGGAACGCAGTCCCAGTGCCTGACGGATGTTATGGCCGGTCAGCTGCTTTTTGTTGCCGCGCGCATCCACGTAATAGAAATTCATGTGGAACGCATAATTCCAAGCGTCGCCCGATCCGGACGTGCCGTCACCGTCGTACGACAGCACCCACAGCGGGGACACGCCGTCCTCGGTCTCAAACTGATCCTCCGGCACGGTGTAATTGTCGTATTTGTCGAGCACGTTCTTCTGCATCCAGGCGCGGATCTCGGTATACAGTTCCTCCCGCGTAAAGGTCACGGTGTTTTCGAACTTGCCCATACCGCCGTATTTGGCGTAACTCGCAGCGTTGTCGTATTTACTGACCACACTCTGCGCATACGCCAGCGTGCCGCCCCAAACCTTGTTGCTGGACGCCGTGTAACCGCCGGTCGCCGCCGAATACGAGGTGGACAAGAATTGCTTTTCCACCGCGGATTTTGACAGATCCAACAGTTTGACACCCAGCACCTCGCCAACGGCGTCATAGATCTTCTTGTCGTTGGCGGAGTTTTTGATATCCAACGCCTTCAACGAACAGGCGTACGGCTTCTGATAGGTGACGTTGTACCACAGAATGTATGTATACGACACCACCGCCTGAGCTTTTTGTGCCTCGGTGGATTTCACCATCGCCGCCGATGAGCCGAGCTCCGACTTGACGACCTGCGCAACCAACCGCTGCAGCTCCTCCTTGGTGGTGGGGCTGACCAAACCATCATTGTCTGTATCCAGATCGTCCGTTGTATTTGTGCTGTTTTTCAGCACAAAATAGCTCATGATCTCGTACTCCGACACCGTGCCCTGCACCGTGCCTTCGGCAGGCGGCTTAGTCGAAGGCTTCTCCGACTCCGAGGGGCGCGTGACCGTCGGTCGCGAGGTGGTGCTCTGGTTGGTGGAGACGGTGGTCTCACCGATCAGGGAATCCGGTTCCTCGTTTACCACGGTGGTGGTCGTTTTCTTGGTAGTGGTGGTCGTTGTGGTCGTCGTGGTAACCGCCGTCGTTGTTGTCGTCGTTGTGGTCGCTTCGGTGGACGTTGCCGTCTCCTGCTGCATATCCTGCCAGATCGACGGCATCAGCACGTTCTGATTGATACGTGCCTTGGACAGGTCGTTTTCCTCTTCCTCACCGGTGCGCACCCGACGCGCCGCTACGATAACGCGGGCATCGCTGAAGCTGTATTCGATGGGGGTAGTGAGGATCAGCAGATCGTCGCCCTCCTGGATATCCACCGGCGTATCGAACAGTGAGCGCTGACGCAGCTGCGCCACGTACTCCAAGAACTCGTCCTCGGTCTTGAAATCATCGACCGCGTAGCCAAAGGCATCCTCGGACGTGTCGCCGTCCTGCACCAGTGCGACCGCAAAGATCTTGTAGCTGTTCTCACGGTACAGCGTGCTGAAGCCGATGGACGGATGCTCCTTCAAGAAGGTCAGCTCCGTGTAGCCGGCAAGGTCAGAGAACATCTGTCCGTTCTGCGGGTTGTTGCCGTAAATGACCAACAACCGATTCGCTTCGTTGGCCGTGACGGACGTACCGACCGCCAGATGCGGCGTGCCGTAGACCGACGTTTTCTCATAAAAACTGCGACCGTTGTAGTAGTTTTCGGCGGGATCGACCACGACCGGATGGCTGATCTCCGTATCCTCGATCACAAGCCAACCACGTACGTCGTCGTTGATGCTGTACAGACCTGTAAATTGCGAAAGCATACCGTCCGGATACTGCACCGAACCGGGTTCGATCTCCTTGAGGCCCTCCCAATCCAGACCTAACGTGTAGATCTCTTTGAGGTCTTGGATCTCCTGCTTGTTCTGGTACGGGCGATAGAATAACGCATAGCCTACCACAATCAGCGCTACCAATGCCACGATCAGCAGCGACAGCCAAATACTGTGACGGCTGCGCATCGTCGGTGCCTGCTTGCGCGGTACCGCTTTCGCCGCCCGCTGCACCTTACCGATAGACTGGCCGCCGGCCATCACGCCCGGATACGCCTCCAGATACCTCCGTGTCATGTCCAATGCGTACAAGGTGGCCGCATTGCGGATCTGCTCACGGTCCTTGATCTCGCCACCGGCGAAGATACGCTTCGCCCACACGCGGCGGTCGTCCGCCAGTGCAACGTAAACGGTACCGATCTCCTTGCCCTCGCTGGGGTCGGGACCGGCAACACCGGTGATACCGATGCCGATATCCGCGCTTCCCACGCGGCGAGCACCCGTCGCCATCGCGGCAGCGACACCCGGCGACACCGTCCCCTGCGCCTCCAACAACGGCTCCGGAACGCCAAGCACCTGATGCTTGATCTCTGCGGAATAGGCGGCAATGCCGCACTCAAACACCTGCGAAACACCCGGCACCTCGGTCAGCTTGCCCGAAAGCAAGCCGGCGGTGCAGGATTCCGCGGTAGCGATCTTTTTATTATGCTCCTTGAGCAGCTCCACGACGGTCTTGGCCAGACCGCCGGTGTCCACACCGTATACGGCGGCACCCAGTCGCTCGCGGATCTCTGCGATCACCGGCTGACACAGCTCGTCGGCTTCCTTTTCGGAGACCGCCTTGGCGGTGATCCGCAGCTGTACCTCGCCGTCCTTGGCGTAGGGCGCTACGGTGGGGTTTTCGCCCTCCATCAGGTCGCTCAACCGCTCGTCGATGGCGGCTTCGGGAATGCCGAACACGCCCACGGTATGAGAGCGGATAGTCTCACCCGAAAACTGCTGCAAATACGGCGCAACGTAGCCTAAGAACATCGGCACCAGCTCCTTGGGCGGGCCGGGCAGCATAACGACGTGTTGGCTGCCGTGCTCCACCGCACAGCCGGGGGCCGTACCGTGGTCGTTCGGAAATACTGTGCAACCCACCGGCAGCATCGCCTGCTTGCAGTTGTTGACGGTATATTCCTTGCCGGTGTTGCTGAAATACTCCTGAATGCGTGCTTCGCTTTCTTCGTGCAGCACCAACGGGATATCCAGAACCTTCGCCACGGTCTCACGGGTCAGATCGTCCTCGGTCGGGCCGAGGCCGCCGGTGAGAATGACCATGTCGCAGCGCGACAACGCCAAAGACAGTGCGCTCTCCAACCGCTCGCGGTTGTCGCCCACTGTTGACTGGTACAACGTATCGATGCCATATACTGCCAGTTCACGGGACAGAAATTGGCTGTTGGAATTGGTGATGTCGCCCAACAGCAGTTCCGTGCCGACGGTCAATATTTCAGCGTTCATGGATCTCGCCACCTTTGCTTTGGAATTGCGCCGGACTTACATACGCTCCGTACGCACGCCGGCGATCGCCTCCGCGATCAACTCCTCGACCGGCAATTTTGCTTCCGCCTGCTCCAGTTCCTCCACACGCGGACGCGTGCGCGGATGACGCGGCGTAAATACTGTACAGCAATCCTCATACGGTTGGATCGATGTCTCAAACGTGCCGATCCGCCGCGCGATCGCAATGATCTCTTCTTTATCCATGCCGATAACCGGACGGAACACCGGCAAGGTCGCCACCGCATCGGTGCACTGCAATGCCCCGATGGTCTGGCTCGCCACCTGACCCACGCTCTCACCCGTGATGAGTGCGCCACACTCCTTCTCCGCTGCGAGACGCGAGGCAATGCGCATCATAAACCGACGCATCACCAGCGTGAACAGCTCCTCCGGACAGTGCCGACCGATCTCCTCCTGGATGCGGGTGAACGGCACGATGAACAGTGTGGTATGACCGGCGTATTCACCGACCTGCTTGAGCAGCGTCTTGACCTTCAGCTCGGCGCGCTCGCTGGTATAGGGGGGCGATGCAAAATGCACGGCCGCCAGCTCGATGCCACGTTTGGCCATCATATACGCCGCCACCGGCGAATCAATGCCGCCGGACAGCAGGATCGCCGCTCGGCCGCCAGTGCCCACCGGCATACCGCCGGCACCCGGCAGCTGCGGGCCGTGGATGTATGCCGCAAAATCGCGGATCTCCACCCACACCGTGACCTCCGGATCGTGAACATCCACCGTCAAGTGCGGATAGCGCTCCAACAGGTGCGCTCCTACCTGCGCGCACAGCTGCGGCGAGGTCAAGGGAAAACGCTTGTCGGCGCGTTTGGCCTCCACCTTAAAGGTGGCAGCGCGGCGCAGCGGCTGCTCCAGATACGAGGCCGCGGCCTCCAAGATCGCGGGCAGCGCCTTCTCGGTCACACACGCGCGGGAAAACGCGGAAATACCGAACACCTTGGCAACGCGGTCGCTGACCTCGTCCCAGTCTACCGCCTCGTCCTGCGGTTCGATATAAATGGTGGATTGCGCCTTGCGGAAGGAAAACGTCCCCAACGGCTTGAGCCGCCAGCGGAGGTTCTTGATGAGAACCTCCTCAAACGTACCGCGGTTGAGGCCCTTGAGCGCCAATTCACCGTTTTTTATCAGGATTACTTCCTTTACCATACTGTTTCTCCTTTAGCGGATCACTGATACCGCTCCGGCAATTCCAGATCCTTGTTGACATACCACGCCTTGGGCATCAGCACGTCTTTGTTGACAACCGTTTTGGAGGTGTCCACCGTGGCGTCCTCACCCTCACGCAGACGCCGTGCCACGATGACCGTGCGGCCGTTTTTCAGGGTCGTATCGCGCTTGTTGCTGCAGGTGGACAGGGTCAGCAGCTGATCGCCCGCCGTCACGTCCACGTCGCCGAAATCATACAGCGACCGCTCGCGGATCGCGCTGACAAACGCCTCAAACTGCGCATCCGTCTTAAACGCGGTACGGATGTAATCGAACGAATCCTTGAGGGGGGCATCCGCATCGATCACCATGACCGCAAACACCTTGTAGGTGGCCTTGCCGTCATATATTGTGTCCATCGTCAGCGTTTCCAATGTGCGTGCACGGCTCACATCCTGAGAAACCAACAGGTTAAATTTGGAAAACATCAATCCGCTTTTCAGGTTGTGACCGTAAATGACCAGATTGCGCTCTTTCTCGATGTTGGTCAGATCGTTGCGATAATCGAAAAAGAGCGTGCCGGCCTTATCCTTATCGCCCAAAAAGTCGATATCCAGATACTTGTCATTATCCGCCGCCTGTACGACCGGATTATCCACCGTACCCTCAAACAGATCGCTGCTGCCGGTGGTCTTAAAGGTCAGCCACGCGGCGATCTCGGGGTTGCGACGGTACAGCGCCTTGAAATTCTCACCCAAGCCCTCGGGGTATACGGTGTTGTCCTTGCCGTCTCCGCTGTCGGCCGGATCGTCCGCCTCGCCGTTGAGGTACAGCTCACGCATGGAGTGAAGGACCTCTTGGGTGTGCTGCGGCTGCAGGTACAGCTCGTCTACCAGATAATAACCGGAGCAAAGAAACACGGTCAGCGCGGTCAAAAAGGCGATCTTACGGATCAGCTCCCGACGGCTGTCACCGCGGATGGGAATGATCGCCCGCAGACCGCGGACGATGCCGCGCAGAATACGCTTCGCGATACGTTTGAATGTTTTCATGTGCGCCTCCTTTGCAGCGTTGCCGCCGCATCCCGCAGTGCCTGTGCCAGCGCCCGCACCTCATCCTCTGTGTTGTCGTAGCAAAAACTGATACGCAGCGACGAATCGATCTCCGCCGCAGGGAGACCCATTGCCTCCAGCACCGCGCTGTGCTTCCCCTTAGAGCAAGCCGAACCGGACGAAACGTAGATCTCACGTGCTGCCAAAAAATGCAGCAGGGTCTCGCTGCGAATACCGGGGAGCGAGAAATGCACGATATACGGCACGCCCTCCGGCGGCAGATGCCACCGTATCTCCGGCAATGTTTGCAGCTCACGGATCAGCGTTTCCCGCAACGTGTTGTACCGCTGTTTCTGCGCTTCAACCGACGGCAACGCCGCCGCTGCCGCGCCAAACCCGACGATCGCCGGCAGCGCCTCCGTGCCGCTGCGCAGTCCCTTTTCCTGACCGCCGCCAAACAAACGGGGCTGAATACGGACGCCCTTACGTATGTACAACGCCCCGCAGCCCTTAGGCCCGTGCAGCTTGTGACCGCTGACCGAAAGCAGGTCGACACCCCACCGCTCGGCCTTGATCGGCAGCTTGCCGGCGGCCTGCACGCAGTCGGTATGAAACAGTGCCTGCGGCGCACGCGCCTTAGCCAGCGCCACCATGGTCGGAATATCAAAGCGCGCGCCGGTCTCGTTGTTGACCGCCATCACGCTGATAAGCGTGGTATCCTCGGTACAGGCCTCCGCCAACTGCTCCGGCGTGATCGTACCGCCTGCCGACGGCGTGACCCGCGTCACGGTCCAGCCCTGCTTTTCCAGTTCGTCAAAGCAGGCTGCTACCGAGGGATGTTCCACCGCGGTAGTGACCGCCACCGGCGGGCGACGGCGCAGCGCGGCGGCCGCGCCGAGGATCGCCAAGTTGTTGGCTTCCGTACCGCTGCCGGTAAAGGTGATCTGCTCCGGCTTGGCGCCGATAAGCGCAGCGACCTCTTCACGGGCACGGGACAGCTCCTGTTCGGCACGCACACCCATCGTGTGCAGCGAGGAGGGATTGCCGTACAGCTCGGTCATCACACGCGTCATCCGCTCGACCGCCGCACCGCAGACCGCCGTGGTCGCGCTGTTGTCCAGATACGCCACAGCACATCCTCCCTTTCCGCCAAACAGCAATACTTTCCTTTATAACTAATATATCATAACATATTTTGCGCCAAGATACAACTACCACTTTTAGGCTGGCATTTACAATGTTGTTACCCACCTGTGCGGCAAGCGATAACACAAATCGGTGTTTTTGTCAACACATATCCGTGTTTTTATAGTAAAATTTCTGTGAAAGGGGCGATATCGATGCGATACAGTCGATTAAAAGATCTGCGCGAAGATGCCGACAAAAAACAAGCCGAGGTTGCCAAAGATCTGGGCTTGTACACAACAACGTACGCCCGCTACGAACGCGGGGAACAGGAATTGCCGTTCTACATTGCCATCGCCATTGCTCGATATTATAACGTGTCCTTAGATTATATCGCCGAATTGACCAATACGCCGAGAACGCCCGACCACAAGTAAACGCGGTTGGTCGACCAACCCCGTGTTTTTTGTACCCCCCTTGTGCAGAGGAATGTGGCGGCAAAGGCTGATGGGAGGGGGTCGGTGTTAATGCAATACCGGCAACCCCTCCGTCGGGCAGTCGCCCGACACCTCCCCTGTTAGGAGAGGCTTGCGCAGCTTGTCCGCGGTCGGTGGGTTCGTCGGCGGAACTTACGTGAGCGCAAAGAAGAAAACCTCCGGGAACTCCGGAGGTTTCTTGATAGTGCAAAGTATAATCAGCGCTTGGAGAACTTAAGTGACGCCCCAAGAGCGCCTGGGCGCGATTGGTCGGCGGAACTTATGTGAGCGCAAAGAAGAAAACCTCCGGGAACTCCGGAGGTTTCTTGATAGTGCAAAGTATAATCAGCGCTTGGAGAACTGCGGTGCGCGACGGGCGGCCTTCAAGCCGTACTTCTTACGCTCCTTCATTCTCGGGTCGCGGGTCAGGAACCCGGCCTTCTTCAGCTGCGGACGCAGCTCTTCGCTGTTGTACTGCAGCAGCGCGCGGGCGATACCGTGACGGATCGCACCGGCCTGACCGGTGACGCCACCGCCGGCAACGCGGCACTCGATGTCGAACTTCTCAGTCAGCGCAGTGAGCACCAGAGGCTGACGGACGATAACCTTCAGGGTCTCCAGGCCAAAATAGTCGTTGATGTCACGGCCGTTGATCGTCACGTTGCCGGTACCATTGTACAGGCGCACGCGGGCAACAGACTTTTTGCGGCGGCCGGTGCCGTAGAAATACGGTCTCTTATTGTAATCCATGTGAACAGCCTCCTTCATTAAAACTCAAACGCTTCGGGCTTCTGGGCAGCATGCTCGTGCTGCGCACCGGCATACACGCGCAGACGCGCGCCAGCCTGACGACCCAAAGTGTTGTTGGGGATCATGCCGTTCACAGCCAGCTCCATCGCCTTTTCGGGGCGCTGAGCCATGAGCGTGGAATACTTGGTAGCCTTCAGGTTACCGATCCAACCGGTGTGACGGTACCAAACCTTCTGTTCGGCCTTCTTACCGGTCAGCACTGCCTCGGCGCAGTTGATGATGATCACATGATCACCGCAATCCACGTGGGGAGTGTAGGTGGGCTTATGCTTACCGCGAAGCAGGACGGCGGCCTGAGCAGCCACACGGCCCAGCGGCTTTCCGGCGGCGTCGATCACATACCATTTGCGCTCGACCTGACCGGCTTTTGCCATATAGGTGGACATGGTGAAAACCTCCTGTTTTATAATGTCTTTTTCACAGCTTGCCTATCATAGCACACCCGTTTTGGACTGTCAAGACCAATTTTCCGGAATTTTTAATTTATATCCCTCTCTCGCTCGTTTTCTCTCGATTTCTCTTTCATTTTCTCTGTTTCTCATTTTTCATTTCACTTTTTTACAAAGAAAATATTTGTCGAAAAAGCACCTTTTCAACCATCCGTTCCTCTGGTATAATAAGGAAGTATGAAAGGAGCGGATCGTATGCCGCAGGGTATCCACGACGGTCACCGTGAGCGTCTGAAGCAACGTTTTCGTAAAAGTGGCCTAAACTCGTTTGAGCCGCATCAGGTCCTGGAGCTGCTGTTATTCTACGCCATTCCGCGGCGTGATACCAATCCGGTGGCTCACGAGCTGCTTCACACCTTCGGCAGCCTGCCGGCCGTGTTGGACGCTCCCATCAAGGATCTGTGCAAAGTCAACGGCATCTCGGAGCATAGCGCTACGCTCATCAAGCTGTGTGGCGAGTTGCTGGTGCGTTATCATCAGGATATTCGCTCCGAGGTCAACGCCTTTGAATCGCTGGACGATATCGGTCACTATCTGTATCCCGAATTTTTGAACGCGCACCGCGAAAAGGCGATGCTGGTCTGTCTGAACAACCGTCTGGAGCTGCTTGGCTGCTCCGTCCTTAGCACCGGCAGCATCGTCAGCACGGAGGCGCGTCTGCGCGAGATCATCGAGCAGTCCGTTATCCACCAAGCAACGCGCGTGGTACTGGCGCACAATCATCCCGCCGGCTTCGCCATCCCCTCTGCCAGCGACCTGACCGCCACGCGCAGCATCATTGACGCACTGAAGCTCGTGGAGGTACAGCTGGTGGATCACATCATCTTCTCGCGGGACGATTTCGTATCGATGCGGCAAACGCCACAATACGCACCACTGTTTTCCGGCTTGGTAAGCCGTCTGGACAAAAAGTAATAACGAACAGCCGGCAGAAGTGTTCAACGCTTCTGCCGGCTGTGTTTTGTTCTATCAGACCTCGACGGTCTCCTTTTCCTCTTTGGCCTTTTCGTAGGAGAGCATAGCCTCCACCGCCTTGCCCTTGAGGTTGCGATCCACGTAGTTCTTGGTGATCTTCATCACCAGCGGGAACAGCGCCACCACGCCGATCAGGTTGGGGATCATCATCAGACCGTTGAAGGTATCCGAGATGTCCCACGCCAGCGACGAGGTCATCACCGCGCCGAGCATAATGGTGCAGATGTGAATGACCTTAAAGACAACGGTCGTCTTGGCACCAAAGAGATACTCCCACGCCTTGGAGCCGTAGTGCGACCAACCAAGCACCGTGGTGAACGCGAACAGGAACATCGCGATCGCCACGAACTTTCCGCCGAGGCCGCCCCACGAGAACACCGTGTTAAACGCACCGCCGACCATCGTCGCATCGGTGTAGCCGCCGTTGATAACGCCGGTCTCCAGATTGTAAACACCGGAGGTCAGCACTACCAGTGCGGTCATGGTGCAAACGACCATCGTGTCGGCGAACACCTCAAAGATGCCCCACATACCCTGCTTGACAGGCTCCTTGACGTTGGAGTTGGAGTGGACCATGACCGACGAGCCGAGACCGGCCTCGTTGGAGAACACGCCGCGCTTGAAGCCCTGCGTCATGACCTTGCTGACAACGGTACCGATGCCGCCGCCGATCGCCGCAATGGGGTTAAACGCATTGACAAAGATCGCCTTGATCGCCGCACCGACGTTCATATAGTTGACACCGATGACGACCAGGCTACCGACAACAAACAACACCACTATAAACGGCACGATCTTTTCTGCCGCCGCGGCGATACGCTTCAGGCCACCCAGCACGATCAATGCCGCCAGCACCATGATGACCGCGCCGATGATCATGTTGTACAGCGAAATGCCGGAGAACACCTTCACCGAGGACAAAGAGGGAACGTCAAACGCCAGCGCCATGTTGGCGACGATCTTGTTGACCTGACCCATACTGCCGATGCCGAACGAGGCCAGCAGCGTAAAGAGGCAGAACAGCACCGCCAGCACCGAGCCGACGACCTTCATACCTTTTTTGCCGCCCAGACCGTCCTTCAGATAGTACATCGCACCGCCGGACCACTCACCCTGCTCGTTGCGGCGACGATAGTACAGACCCAGTACGTTTTCGGAATAATTGGTCATCATGCCGAAGAACGCGGCGACCCACATCCAGAACACCGCGCCCGCACCGCCGACGTAGATGGCGGCGGCAACACCGGCAATGTTACCGGTGCCGATGGTGGCGGCCAGCGCCGTACACAGCGCCTGGAACGGCGAGATCGCACCTTTTTCCTTGGTGTGACCGATGACGTCCTTTTTGAACAGACTGCCCACCGTCTGCTTGATCCAGTGGCCGAGATGGCTGATCTGGAACACCTTGGTGCACAGCGTCATCAGGATACCGGTGGCGACCAGCAGCCAAACACCGGTCTTGGTCCAGACGAAATCGTTGAGGACACCGTTGAATTTTTCAAGTGCCTGCAAAAACTTTTCCATAGATGTCTTTTCCTCCTCAAAAAACAGCGAACCGCCCTGTTACAGCGCGGTTCGCAAAAACACAAAAGTACACCGGTTGCCCGGTGGTGTTGCCTCTGTCCTTTTGCCTGAGAGATTCACGCTGTCACGCTTTGCCCCTTCGGCCCTCACTCTGGGTGAGTGTCTCCAAAGTCCTATCTGCTTACAGTCCTCATCCGTTACCGGACACCTGAGAGTTTTGCTCCTTCGGTTGCGGAACCCCGCATTTCCTGCAAACATCACATAGGCGTATTCGGTTGTCGCTGCCTATTATATACCGATATCGAAGGAAACGCAAGCCCTTTGTTGCATTTTTTCACAGAGTGGTGTAAAATTCTCGGTGAGGTGTTGTTCCGATGAAAGAAAAACGCACGCATTCCAACAAGGCACTCATCCGTCGCTTCCTGCCCTACTTTCGAGAATTTGCCGGCGTGGTGGTGCTGGATCTTTTCTGCGCCGCACTCACTACGGTGTGTGAGCTGGTGCTGCCGATGATGGTCCGCTTTATCACCGACAAGGCGATGACTGACGTCTCCGCGCTCACGGTGCAGTCCATCCTCACCATCGGTGTTTTGTATCTGGCGCTGCGCATCATCGACACCGCTGCCAACTATTATATGACCTCCATCGGCCATATCATGGGCACGCGTATTGAAACGCGGATGCGCAGCGATCTGTTCCGGCATCTCCAAAAGCTGCCGTTCTCGTATTACGACGAGACCAAGATCGGCACGCTGATGTCGCGCATCACCAACGATCTGTTTGAGATCACCGAGTTTGCCCATCACTGCCCGGAGGAGTTTTTTATCGCCGGTATCAAGATCACCGCCGCGTTTGCCATCCTCTGCACCGTCAACGTGTGGCTGACACTCATTATTTTCGCTATCGTACCGCTGATGCTGGTGGTTTGCATCCCGTTCCGCCACCGTATGAAGGAGGGCTTCCGCGACTCCCGCGTCGTCATCGGCGAGATCAACTCGCAGGTCGAGGATAGCCTGCTCGGTATCCGCGTGGTCAAATCCTTTGCCAACGAGCCGCTGGAGCTGGAAAAGTTCGAGCAGGGCAACCGCCGCTTCCTGTCGGTCAAGAAGCGCATTTACCACGCCATGGCCGGCTTTAACAGCGTGACCCGTCTGTTTGACGGCCTGATGTACATTGCCGTGGTGGTGGCCGGTGCGCTGTTTATGATCGACGGACAGATCACACCCGCCGATCTCGTTGCGTATCTCTTATACGTTTCCACGCTGCTGACCTCGGTGCGCCGCATCATTGAATTTTCGGAGCAATTCTATCGCGGTATGACCGGCATCGAACGCTTTGCCGAGATCATGGACACCCCTGTCACCATCGCTGACGCGCCCGATGCCAAAGCCCTGGAGACCGTGCGCGGCGATATCAGCTTTCGCGACGTCACCTTCCGCTACAACGAAGCGGGCGAGGACGTGCTGCACCACCTGACGTTGGAGGTGGAAGCCGGCAAGACCATCGCGTTGGTCGGCCCCTCCGGCGGCGGTAAGACCACCCTTTGCGGACTGGTGCCGCGGTTCTATGACATTACCGACGGTGCGGTGCTGCTGGATGGCGTGGACGTGCGGGAGCTGACACTCGGCTCGCTGCGCAGCGCCATCGGCGTGGTACAACAGGACGTGTATCTGTTCTCCGGCACGATCTATGAAAACATCGCCTACGGCAAGCCGGGCGCGACCCGCGAGGAGGTCGAGGAAGCCGCGCGTCTGGCCGGTGCGGAGGAGTTTATCGCTCTGCTGCCCGACGGCTACGACACCTACGTGGGCGAGCGCGGCGTGAAACTCTCCGGTGGCCAGAAGCAGCGCATTTCCATCGCGCGTGTGTTCCTCAAAGACCCGCCGGTGCTGATCCTCGACGAGGCGACCAGTGCGCTCGACAACGAATCCGAGCTGTTGGTACAGCAGTCGCTCGAACGGTTGGCCAAGGGTCGCACCACCTTTATTGTGGCGCACCGCTTGACCACCGTACGGGATGCCGACGTGATCGCGGTCATCACCCGCGACGGCATCACCGAAATGGGCTCTCACAGGGAATTGATGGAACAAAACGGTACGTACGCGTCGCTGTATCGGTTATATGAGTGATCGGTTGGTGCTGTCATAACAGAAGCCCCCGCGGCAGCCGCGGGGGCTTCTTTGCGCAAAAAACCGGCCCCGCCGATTGGCGGAGCCGGTCGTTTACTGTATGAGCGAGTCTTACTCGTTGTACAGCGCCTGCAGCTTCTGCAGGTGCTCGTACCGCTTCATCGCCGCGGCTTCCGCCTCGGTGAACAGCGCTTCGGCGCGCTCGGGGAAGGAGCGGGTCAGCGACGCATAGCGAGCCTCGTTCATAATGAAGTCACGATAGCTCGTGGTCGGAGCCTTGCTGTCGATGACGAACTTCTTCTCAGCAGCCGGGTTGAAGCGGAACATATTCCAGTAGCCGCAATCCACAGCCTTCTTCATCTCGGCCTGGCAGTTGACCATGCCGCCCTTGATGCTGTGCATCTCGCAGGGAGCGTAGCCGATGATCAGGGACGGACCCGGATAGGCTTCGGCTTCCGCGATCGCCTTGATGGTCTGGTTCATGTCAGCACCCATCGCGATCTGAGCGACGTACACATAGCCGTAAGACATCGCGATCTCGGCAAGGCTCTTCTTAGCGATCGCCTTACCGGCAGCGGCAAACTGTGCCACCTGACCGATCTGCGAAGCCTTGGAGGCCTGACCGCCGGTGTTGGAGTACACTTCGGTATCGAACACCATGATGTTAACATCCTCACCGGAGGCCAGAACGTGGTCCACGCCACCGAAGCCGATGTCGTATGCCCAACCGTCGCCACCGAAGATCCAGACGGACTTCTTGGACAGATATTCCTTGTTCTCCAGAACAGCGGGAGCCGTCGGGCAGCCCTGTGCCGCAGCCTTCTCCAGCTCGGCAACCAGCGCCTCGGTAGCCGCGGCGTTCTTCGCGCCGTCATTCAGGGTGTTCAGGTATTCCTCAGCCGCCGCCTTGAATTCCGCGGAAGCCTTGTCGGACTCAGCCATCTCCTTGACCTGATCGATCAGGCGGGCACGGACGGCCTTCTGACCCAGATACATACCGAAGCCGTGCTCGGCGTTGTCCTCAAACAGGGAGTTCGCCCAAGCCGGACCCTGGCCCTTCTTGTTGACCGTGTAGGGAGAGGTCGCCGCCGGGCCACCCCAGATGGAGGAGCAACCGGTCGCGTTGGAGATATACATACGATCGCCGAACAGCTGAGTGATCAGACGAGCATACGCGGTCTCGGCGCAGCCGGCGCAGGAGCCGGAGAACTCAAGCAGGGGCTGCTTGAACTGGCTGCCGATGACGGTGTTGGTCTGGATCTCGGGCTTATCCGAGACTTCAGCCACACAGTAGTCGAACACCTTCTGCTGCTCTTCCTGCGACTCGCGGGAGACCATCTTCAGCGAGTTGGTCGGGCAGACGCCCACGCAAACGCCGCAACCCATACAATCCATCGGGGAGATGGCGAGGGTGTAGGTGTAGTTGGTCTTAATGACCGGCTTCGGCGCCTTCTTCATGTTTTCGGGAGCCGCAGCCACTTCAGCCTCGTTCAGCGCGAACGGACGGATCGTCGCGTGCGGGCAGACGAAGGAGCACTTGTTACACTTGGCACAGGTGGCCTCTTCCCAAGAGGGAACCATGACCGCGACACCGCGCTTCTCGTAAGCGGCAGCGCCCTGCTCGAACGTGCCGTCAGCGTGATCGACAAAAGCGGAGACCGGCAGAGAATCGCCGTCCATCTTGCCGACCGGCTTCATGATGTTGTCCACCATCTTGACCAACTTGGCGGGGCCGTTTTCCGGAGCCTCGGGAGCGCCGTCCACAGCGTCAGCCCAAGCGGCCGGCACGTCGATCTTCACGAACGCGGTAGCGCCGGCGTCGATCGCCTTGTGGTTCATCTCCACGATGTCCATACCCTTCTTGGAGTAGGACTTGGTGGCGGCATCCTTCATATACTGGATGGCCTCTTCCTGCGGCATGACCTTCGCCAGCGTGAAGAACGCGGACTGCAGGATGGTGTTGGTACGTTTGCCCATACCGATCTGCATCGCGAGGTCGATGGCGTTGATGGTGTACAGCTGGACGTTATTCTTGGCGATGTAGCGCTTGGCTTCCGCCGGCAGATGCTTATCCAGCTCCTCAGGCGTCCACTGGCAGTTGATCATGAACACGCCGCCCGGCTTAACGTCGTTGACCATCTTGTAGCCCTTGATAACATAGGACGGGTTATGGCAAGCCACGAAGTCGGCCTTGTTGATATAGTAGGGGCTCTTGATGGGCTTATCACCGAAGCGCAGGTGCGAAATGGTGATACCGCCGGTCTTCTTGGAGTCATACTGGAAGTATGCCTGAACGTATTTGTCGGTGTGGTCACCGATGATCTTGATGGAGTTCTTGTTGGCACCGACCGTACCGTCGCCGCCCAGACCCCAGAACTTGCACTCGATGGTGCCGGCAGCCGCGGTGTTGGGAGCGGCTTCCTCGTCCAGAGACAGGTTGGTAACATCGTCCTTGATACCGATGGTGAACTGCGGCTTGGGATCGGCCTTCGCCAGTTCCTTGTACACAGCAAACACGCTGGCAGGCGGCGTATCCTTGGAACCCAGACCGTAGCGACCGCCGATCACGCGGATGCCGGTGCGGCCCTGAGAGGCCAGCGCGGTGACAACATCCAGATACAGCGGCTCACCCAGCGCGCCGGGCTCCTTGGTGCGGTCCAGAACAGCGATGGACTTGACCGTCTCGGGGATCGCGGCAAGCAGGTGCTTCGCGGAGAAGGGACGATACAGACGAACCTTGATCAGACCGACCTTCTCGCCGGCGGCGGTCAGGTAGTCAATGACTTCCTCAGCCACGTCGCAGAAGGAGCCCATCGCCACGATGACGCGATCGGCATCCGGAGCGCCGTAGTAGTTGAACAGCTGATAGTCGGTGCTCAGCTTGGCGTTGACCTTGCCCATGTACTCCTCGACAATGCCGGGAACGGCGTCGTAGTACGCGTTGCAGGCCTCACGGTGCTGGAAGAAGATGTCGCCGTTCTCGTGAGAACCGCGCATCACGGGATGCTCGGGGTTCAGAGCGCGCTTGCGGAACGCCGCAACGGCGTCCATATCGCACATCTCTTTCAGATCTTCATAATCCCACACCTGGATCTTCTGGATCTCGTGAGAGGTGCGGAAACCGTCAAAGAAGTTGATGAACGGCACGCGGCTCTTGATGGTGGCCAGGTGCGCCACAGCGCCCAGGTCCATGACTTCCTGCGTGTTGGTCTCCGCCAGCATGGCAAAGCCGGTCTGACGGCAGGCGTACACGTCGGAGTGGTCACCGAAGATGTTCAGCGCGTGAGACGCCACGCAACGGGCGGACACGTGGAACACGGAGGGCAACAGCTCACCGGCGATCTTGTACATGTTGGGGATCATGAGCAGCAGACCCTGAGACGCGGTGTAGGTGGTGGTCATCGCACCGGCCGCGAGGGAACCGTGCACCGTACCGGCAGCGCCGGCCTCGGACTGCATCTCCGACACCTTAACCGTCGTGCCGAAAATGTTTTTCTGACCCGCAGCGGCCCACTGATCCACGTAGTCCGCCATGGGGCTGGACGGCGTGATCGGATAGATGCCCGCCACTTCGGTGAACGCATAAGATACATGCGCCGCCGCGTTGTTACCGTCCATGGTTTTGAACTTTCTTGCCATAGAGATATGTCCTCCTTTTAGGATAATAAAAACAAAAGCGTGGTGTCGTAACACACCAACAGTAATGATAGCACAAAATCCCCGTGGTGTAAAGGAAAATCGTTGATTTTCCAAAAAAATTAAAATTTTGCTGATTTTGCCTGAATTGACCGAAAAACGGCGGCACGACCCGCTTTTCGGGGGCGACGCAGCGCTTTTCAGACGCTGCGCACCGTTATCTCTCCCCCGCGGATTTGACAGAATGAAAAAAATCCGTTATGATAAAGACACCGAATTATGAAAGGGGAAAATTAACATTATGGCTGACCCTGCTCCTGACGGGAATACCGCGTCGATCCCGTCGTTTTGGAAATCGCTGTCCAAGCGCCTGTCCGACCGTCACAAGGACGTGACCGAGGAGGATATCCGCGAATTGGTGGACGCCGGCGAGGAAAAAGGCGTTATCGAAGAATCCCAAAAGGACATGATCAACAACATCTTCGAGTTCGGTGATATGACCGTCGAAGAAATCATGACCCCCCGCACCGATGTTGAAGCCATCGATGTGGAAGACACCGTACAGGATGCCCTGCGCATCGGCGTGGAGGAAGGCTTCTCCCGCGTGCCGGTGTATGAAGAGGATATCGACCACGTGATCGGTATTCTGTACATCAAGGATCTGCTGCCCTACGTTGGCAGAGAGCTTCCCGCTGATCTGTCTCTGCGTTCGCTGATGCGCGACGCACACTTTGTTCCCGGCACCAAAAACTGTCAGGATCTGCTGGCGGAAATGACCGAAAAGCACATTCAGCTTGCCATGGTCGTGGATGAGTACGGCGGTCTCGCCGGTATCGTCTCCATGGAGGACCTGTTGGAATCCATCGTCGGCAGTATTCAAGACGAATACGACCACGAGGAGGAAGAGGTCAAGCAGCGCAGCGACAATTCATTTGAGATCGACGGCGCTATGGCGATCGACGAGGTCGGCGAGTTGCTCGGTACGGCGTTCCCCGAGGGAGATTACGAAACGCTGGCCGGCTTCTTCATCGATCAGCTCGGTCACATCCCCGCTGCGGACGAGGCCGCGCAGGTGGTATACGGCGATCTGGAATTTACCGCCCTGCAAATGGACGGCCGCCGCGTGGAGCTGATCCACATCCGCCGCAAAGCCCCCGAACCGGAAACCGAAGAATAACGCAAAAACGTCCCGACGAGAAACTCGTCGGGACGTTTTATGTTATCGGATCTCCGTGACGGTGTAGCCCTGCTCCTCCACGGCGGCTTTCAGCACCGCATCCTCGATCGGCGCTTCCAGCGTCACCACGGCGGTGCCGGTCTCGTGACTGGCAGCGGCGCTTGTCACACCGGCCAACGCCTCCAACGTCTTTTGGACGCGACCCGAGCAATGGCCGCACATCATACCCTCGATCACCATTGTCTTTTTCATTACTTTCCGTTCCTCCTTTTGTATCGGCTGATCCGCATGGCGCGGAAGCAGACGGATAAAATTCAAACGCAGCGCATTGGACACCACGCAAAAACTGGACAAGCTCATCGCCAATGCACCAAACATCGGCTCCAGCTCCCAACCGAGCAGCGGAATAAATACGCCGGCGGCCAGTGGGATGCCCAACGTGTTATAGGCAAACGCCCAGAACAGATTTTGCCGGATGTTGCGCAGCGTGGCGCGGCTGAGTCGGATCGCCGCCGGCACGTCCGACAGACGACTGTTCACCAGCACCACGTCTGCCGCGTCGATCGCCACGTCGGTTCCCGCACCGATCGCCATACCGATATCGGCGCGAGTCAGCGCCGGTGCATCGTTGATGCCATCGCCCACCATCGCTACGCGACCCTGCTCCTGCAATGTGCGGATCACCGCTTCCTTGCCGTCCGGCAGCACACCGGCAACGACCTCGTCCACGCCGGCCTTCGCACCGATGGCGCGCGCCGTCCGCTCGTTATCGCCGGTCAGCATCACCACACGCAGGCCCATCTGCTGCAGCTGTGCCACCGCTGTCGGGCTGTCCTCTTTGACAACGTCCGCCACGGCGATGATGCCTACAAGCGTACCGTTTTTCGCAAACAGAAGCGGCGTGTTGCCGGCTTCCGCCAGCATCTCCGCCTGCGTGCGCTGCGCTTCTGATACGCTGACCTGTTCACTGATAAATTTCACGCTGCCGCCGCACACGGCTTCGCCGTTCCACTGCGCCCGCAGCCCATTGCCCGGCAGTGCCTCAAACGCCTCGACCGTCTCCGGTGTCATTCCGCGGGTCTGCACCTCGCGCAGGATCGCCCGCGCCAAAGGATGCTCACTTTTCTGCTCCAACGAGCCGGCAAGCAACAGCAGCTCCGTCTCGCTGAAGCCCTCGGCCGGCAGCAGCGCCGTCACCTGCGGTTCGCCCGCGGTGATCGTCCCCGTCTTGTCCAACGCAACGATGCTTACCTTGCCGGTCTGCTCCAACGAGACCGCCGTTTTGAACAGGATACCGTGCTTCGCACCCACGCCGTTTCCTACCATGATGGCGACCGGCGTGGCAAGCCCCAACGCACACGGACAGCTGATAACCAGCACCGAAATGCCTCGCGCCAATGCAAAACCGACCGTCTCACCCGCCAACAGCCACGCGGCGATGGTAACGATCGCTATGCCGATGACTACCGGCACAAATACACCGGACACGGTATCGGCGACCTTGGCGATGGGGGCTTTGGTCGCCGCCGCATCGCTGACCATACGGATGATCTGCGACAGGGTGGTATCCTCCCCCACGCGGGTCGCTTCGCAGCGGAGAAAGCCGGATTGGTTGAGCGTCGCCGCGGACACCGTCATGCCGACCTCCTTGTCCACCGGAATACTCTCACCGGTCAGCGCCGCCTCGTTGACCGCGCTGTGACCCTCCAGTATGATGCCGTCCACCGGCACCGTCTCGCCGGGGCGCACTACGAACACGTCGCCGCGGCGCACCTGCTCCACCGGCACGGTGACCTCGCGACCCTCGCGCACCACCGTCGCCGTCTTGGGAGCAAGACGCATCAGCTCACGCAGGGCGTTGGTCGTCTTACCCTTGGAGCGCGCCTCCAGCATTTTACCCACGGTGATGAGCGCCAGGATCATCGCGGCGGATTCAAAATACAGATCGTGACCGTAATGCGCCGCCGCGGTAACGTCGCGCCGCGAAAGCGCCTCGGCCATCCGAAACAGCACCACCGTGCTGTAACCGAACGCCGCGCCGGAACCAAGCGCCACCAACGTGTCCATATTCGGTGCGCCGTGCAGCGCACCGCGCACACCGCTGATAAAGAAGCGCTGATTAATGACCAGCACGGCAGCGGAAAGCAACAACTGAAGCAGTCCGACCGCCAAAGGATTGCCCTCAAAGAACGATGGCAGCGGCCAGCCCCACATGGTATGACCCATCGAAACGTACATCAGCACCGCCAGAAAGCCCAACGACGCGATCAATCGGCGGCACAGTGCCGGCGTCTCGGTATCCCGAACCTCCTCGTCGGCCGTCGGAGCAACGACTTGTTCGTCCCCCTTCGGCACAGCACCGTAGCCGGCGGCTTCCACCGCCGCGACGATCTCCTGTACCGAGGCCGTACCCTCCACACCCATGGAGTGGGTCAGCAGGTTGACCGAGCAAGCCGAAACGCCCGCTACGTTCGACACCGCTTTTTCCACGCGCGCACTGCACGCGGCACAGCTCATGCCGGTTACAGTATATTGCTGCATCGTTACAAGCTCCTTTTCTTCATTAGTTCACTCGGTTTTGTTTTTAACGTTTTGGATTAGATAAATTTTTGGGCAATCCAAGAATGTAATCTGCCGACACCTTATAAAACAAGCAAAGTTTTATCACATGGTCACTGGGTAGCTTTCGCTTATCATTTTCATACTGTGCATAATAACTTTGGCTTGTTCCCAACACCTTGGCAACATCTTTTTGATATAGGTCTCTGTCCTCGCGCAATGCTCTGATACGATCACCAACAGTCATATAGTTGCCCCCCTTTATAGGGATTTTATCACAGTTCGCAATTCAACTATTGACTTTAGTTCATAATTGAACTATTATAATGTTAAAGTTCGTTTTTTAACTATAGGAAGACAAGATGAACGGCTTTTCGTTTCAAGAACAACTTCAGACATTTTGCGAGACAGTGCGCCGCCTGCGACAGGCACATGGTCTGTCACAGCGGAATATGGCCAAACAACTTGGCATCGGTGTAGGCAGTCTGCGAAAGCTGGAACGCGGTGAGATACCGCCACGGTTAAGCGTCGAAGTGCTATACCATATCTACGATACGTTTGGCGTCCATCCTGCCGATCAATTTCGAAAAATGTAAAGTGACCCAGACCGGTCTCTACGGTTCACTCTCACGCCGACGTCGCAAAGGGCGGCTCCTCCCCATCGCAGATCATTTGCGGATGGTGTCCGCGGAAGGCAACAAAAGATCTCCCCTCACTGTCTGAGGAGAGATCTTTGTCACGCTCGTTCGCGGCGGGCTATAAGGAACGTGCCGAAAAACACCGCAGCCGCCACCAGCACGATGGTCGGACCGGTCGCCACGGCGTTGAGCAATGACAGCAACAGACCAAGCAGGCCGGAAAACAGCGCGAAAATGAGGGCGAGCGTTAGATAACTGCGCATCCCGCGGGCAACGTTTCGCGCGGCCGCCGCCGGCAGCACCAGCATCGCATTGATAAGCAGCAATCCGACCCAACGGATCGCCAGCATCACCGACAGCGCCAACACAACAACGAACAGGTTGTCCAGCCACGCAACGCGTAACCCCTTGCTGCGCGCCAGCGAGGGGCTGAGCGACACCGCGTAAAAACCGTTAAAGCACAGCAGCCATACCACCGCGACCGCCACCAACGTGCCGGCAAGGATCCACAGCTGCTCGTCGGTGATAGACAACACGTCACCGATCAGCAGGCTTTGGTAATCGGAAAACCCGCTGCCGCGCGACAGCAGCACCAGGCCGAGTGCCACGCCGCAGGAGGAGAACACGCCAATGACGGTATCGGTAGAGGAGAGCCGCGAGTGGCGGATGGCGTTCATCAGCAGCGCAAATACCGCCGCAAACAGCAGCATTGCCGGTTGCGGATCGGCCATACCGAAGATCACACCGATCGCCACACCGGTCAGCGCCGAATGCCCCAGTGCGTCCGAGAAAAAGGACAGCTTGCTGTTGACCACCAACGTACCGAGCAGCGAGAACAGCGGCATCATCAGCACGATACCGATGAGCGCGCGACGCAAAAAGTCATACGACCACAGCTCAGCGAGCATCGCCATCACGCTCCTCTCCGCCAAAGGCCGCGGCAAACGCAGGGTGGGCGAACACCTCGTCCGGTGTGCCGACCGCCTGCACCGTTTGATCCAACAGCACCACGCGATCGGCGTGCTGCCGTACAAATTCCAGATCGTGAGACACGATGAGGATCACCAGATCCTCGGTAGTTTTCAGTTCCTCGACCACGCGGTAAAACTCCGCAAGGCCGCTGCGATCGACGCCGGACACCGGCTCATCCAGAATAAGCAGGTCGGGACAAGGCAGCGTGGCCGCCGCCAACAGCACCCTCTGCAGCTCACCGCCGGACAGTCGGCCCACCGGCTGATCCAACAGATGGGCGGCGTGAAACCGCGACAGATGCGCGGTGAGCGTTTCCACCGTGCGACGCCGACGCGGCAAAAACACCGGATACGTACCGGTGAGCGCTTGCAGCATATCGTATACCGTCGCGGGAGACCCGCGATCCAACGCGAGCGCTTGCGGCACGTACCCGATACGCGGCCGCTGGCCCTTGACCGGCGTGCCGTTGTGACCGGAAAACTCCACACTTCCGGTGTGGGGGATCTCGCCGAGGATAGCTTTCAGCAGTGTGCTTTTGCCCGCGCCGTTGCGACCGATCAGCGCGGTCATCTCCCCGCAATGGGCGTGCAGATCCACGCCGTGCAGCAGCACCTTGCCGCCGACACGGACACCGATATCGTGGATCTTCAGACAGTGCAACCGACAGTCGTTCATCCCGCCACCTCCTTTAACGCTTGCAAATTGTGTTCCATCGCATATAACCAAGCATCCTGCGCCGCCACACCCTTAACAGGGAGAACGGCGCTGTTCAGCGTCACCGACGCACTGCGCGCGGCGTACGCCATCAGACCTTCCTGCTGCGTGTCGTACTGATCGTCGTATAAGAACAGTACCGCTTGGCCGCTCACCGCATCGGCCACTGCCTTTACGTCCGCGGCAGAAAAGCCCTGATCCTCACCGATGGGCAGACTGCCGACCACCGGAAGCGCCAACGCTTCTGCCAGATACGCCATGGAATCGTGGAACAGCACCGCGCGGTCAAGCGGCAGCGCGGCGGCGATCTCAGTCAGCTCCCCCTGTACCGCAGCGATCTGCTCCCGATACCGCGCCGTATTGGCACGGTAGGTGTCCGCATTAATCGGATCGGCCTTGCACAGCGCGTCACAGATCGCCTGTACCTGTTGGGTATACTGGGTCGGACTGATCCAAAGATGCTCGTTGACCGCGTGAGTGTGACCGTCGTGGTCATGTCCGTGATCGTGGTGGCTCTCCTCCGTCAGCCCGGTGGAGGTATCCACCGCTCTCGCGGAAAGTTGATCCAACACCGGTTCCAAAAACGACTCCGCACCCGCGCCGTTTAAGATCAACAGATCGGCTTGCTCCAATGCGATGCGCTCCGAGGGGGATAACTGATAATCGTGCAGACAGCCCGCGGTCGGCTGTGTCAGACATGTGACCACCACACCGTCGCTGTCTCCCACCACCTGCAGGGTAGCGGTATACATCGGATAAAAGCTCGCCACCACCGACAGTTTCCCGCCACTCTTGACAGGATAGCGCACGCCGACGAAAGCCGTCACAACAAGTGACAGCAAAACGATCCCTATAAGCAGCAGTGCGATCTGTCCGTAGCGTACTTTCACCGTTTTTCCTCCATTATTGCAAACCGTTTGCAATAATGGTACGTCTTTCCGTATGGTTTGTCAAGAAAATTCTTGCCACTGCGCACAAAATGCAGTATACTTAGGATTGGAGTATTTTTGAATGGGGGCTGTACCATGAACTGGACGCTGTCGGACGGTTCGGTTTTTGCGGGAAACGACGCCGCGAAGGCCGCTCTTTCCGCACGCCTTGCTACCGGTACGCTTCCCCACGCACTCCTGTTTGAAGGTCCGTCCGGAAGCGGACGGCGCACCCTGGCGAAGCTGGTCGCCGCCGCTGCGGTCTGCCGCGGCGAGGGGGAGCGCCCCTGCGGTGTCTGTCCTGCGTGCCATAAGGCGCTCAACGACATTCATCCGGACATTACTGTGCTTGGCGGAACGGAGGAAGCCCGCTCGTTCCATATCGACGCGGTGCGCGCCCTGCGCGAGGAGGCGTATATCCTCCCCAACGAAGCGCCGGTGCGTGTGTTTATTCTGTGCGACGTACAGTCGATGACCGATCAGGCACAAAACGCATTACTCAAATTGTTGGAGGAGCCGCCGGCACACGTGCGCCTGCTCCTGACCTGCGAAAACCGCTCTCAACTGTTGGAAACGGTGCGCTCCCGCTTGTATTCCGTCACGCTCAGCGGCATTGCCCCGATCGAAGCAGCGGCGATCCTGCGGCGGCACCTGAACGACCGTTCGGAGGAGGAACTGCTCCGCGCCGCTACCCTGTGGGGCGGTGTGGTCGGTCAAGCGCTGCGCAGCCTGCAGGACGGCTCTTACCGCGACATTCTCGCGCTGCTGCCCCCGCTGGCGCAGGGCATTGCCGCCCCCACCGAGCTGCAGTTGCTGAAGGCTACCGCCCCGCTGGAAAAAATGCGAGACGCCGTGCCCGCCGTGTTGAGCGGTCTCCAGCTGATCTTGCGCGACGCGCTGTTTTGTCGCTACGATTGCGGCCCGCTGCTGGGCACCTCGCCCGAATCGGCAAGGCTGTTGGCACAGAGCCTGACCAGACAGCAGCTGTTGGCGGCGCTCGACGTCATCGGCGAGCTGCAGGTCGCACGGCTGCGCAACATTAATCACACGTTGTTTCTCACTCTCCTCTGCTCCCGCTTGCGGCAAGCGGCAGGAAAATAAGAAAGGTCGAATATACTATGACGAATATTATCGGCGTTCGCTTTAAGAACATGGGCAAAATTTATTACTTTGATGCGGCGGGTCACACTCTGCAAAAGGGTGAGCACGTCATCGTGGAGACCTCACGCGGCAGCGAATGCGGCGAGGTCGCGATGGAAAACCGCGATATGGCAGACGAGGAGATCGTCAAACCGCTGCGCGCGGTCGTGCGCGTCGCCACGCCGGAGGATGTCAAGCGCGCGGCGGAGAACGCCGAGCGCGAAGCAAAAGCAATGGAGACCTGCGCTCAGCGTATCGCCGCACACGGTCTGGATATGAAGCTCATCAGCGCCGAGTGCGCCTTTGACGGCTCCAAGATCCTGTTTTACTTCACAGCGGAGGGGCGCGTGGATTTCCGCAGTCTGGTCAAGGATCTCGCCGGCATTTTCCGCACCCGCATCGAGCTGCGCCAGATCGGCGTGCGCGACGAGGCCAAAATGCTGGGCGGTCTCGGCATCTGCGGTCGGCCGCTGTGCTGCTCGCAGTTCTTGGCCGACTTCCACCCTGTCTCTATTAAAATGGCCAAAGAGCAGGGGCTCTCCCTCAATCCCACCAAGATCTCAGGCACCTGCGGCCGCTTGATGTGCTGCCTGAAATACGAGCAGGAGGCCTATTCCTCGCTCATCAAGATCACGCCCCGCCAAGGTGCGCTGGTCAACACGCCGGAGGGCCGCGGCACAGTGGTGGACGTCAACCTGCTCACCGGCGCTTTGAAGGTCCGCTTGGATAAAGCGCCCGACTCGCCGCCGATCGCGCTGCACCGCGACGACGTAAAGGTCATCCGTGACGGCAAGGGCGGCAAAGGCGGCGGCAAGCCGCAAGGACCCACCCCCGAAGCCGAAGAGCAGGAGTGATCGTACATGGAACTGTATATCATCATCGGCCTGCTGGCCGTTGTTATCGTACTGTTGATCGTGCTGCTGACCCGCAAGCCGAACGCCGCTGTCTCCAAAGAGCTTGCCGACACCGAGAGCCGCCTGCGTGAGGAGCTGCGCAGCACCCGCCGCGAGCTGAGCGACGCACTCAAGGAGATGACCCGCATCATCGCCGAGGGACAAAAAGAAACGCTCAAGGCCTCCGGCGAAAATCAGGAAAAGCTCAACGCGACGTTGACCGCTGCGGTGCGCAACCTGCAGGAAAGCAACGAGAAAAAGCTGGACCAGATGCGCGAAACGGTGGACGAAAAGCTGCAAAGCACCCTCACCAAGCGGTTGGATTCCAGTTTCAAAACGGTGGGCGAGCAGCTGCAGAACGTGTATAAATCGCTCGGCGAGATGAAAGAGCTTGCCGGCGGCGTCAGCGACCTGCAGCGCGTGCTGTCCAACGTCAAGGCGCGCGGCACGTGGGCAGAGGTGCAGCTCGGCAACATTCTGGAGCAGACCCTCACCCGCGAGCAGTATGACCAGAACGTCTCCACCCGCAACAACAACGAGCGCGTGGAATACGCCATCCGCATCCCCTCGCGCGAGGACGACAATTCCTACATCTGGCTGCCCATCGACTCCAAGTTCCCGCAGGAGGACTACGTCCGTCTGTGCGATGCTGCCGAAAAAGCGGACAAGGACGGCGTGGAAGCCGCGGCCAAAGCGCTGGAGCGCGTGCTGAAAAGCGAGGCAAAGACCATCGCCGATCTGTACATCGAGGTCCCGAAGACCACGGATTTCGCCATTATGTTCCTGCCGACCGAGGGCTTGTATGCCGAGGTGCTGCGCCGCCCGGGTCTGATGGAGGAGCTGCAGAACAAATACCGCATTATGGTGTGCGGCCCGACCACCATCACCGCCTTTCTCAATACGCTGCGCATGGGCTTCCGTACGTTGGCGATCGACAAGCGCGCCGCCGAGGTCTGGAAAGTGCTTGGCGCGGCCAAGATGCAGTACGACAAGTTTGAGGGCGTGCTTGCCAAGGCAAAGAAAAAGATCGACGAAGCAGGCAGCGCACTCGACGATGCGCAGCACCGTAACAACATGATCCGCAAAAAACTCAACAAGGTCGAGGAAGTGGACAGCGCCGATGTTCCGGAGCTGCTCGCACTGCCCGAGGGCGACGAGATCGAAGAATAGAAGAAAAGCAAACCCCGAGGTTACCGGTAACCTCGGGGTTTCTCATTATCCTTTTTTCGGGGGGACAGGGTCGTTGGTTCTTCCCAACAGATAATCTACGGATGTGCCGTATATGTCCGCCAAACGGATCAATATCTGAGTCGGAACATCGTTTTCGCCGGTCTCGTACTTCGAATATCCGGTCTGCGACATTCCCAACATATCAGCAAGTTGTTTTTGCGTCAAATCATGATCCTCTCGCAAATCGCGCAAGCGTTCATACATACACCTTCACCTCACTCTCAACTATAAACAAGCGAGAAAAAACTCTTGCACTTTAACCTGAAACAGGTTGAGTGGCCTTAAGGATCGCGGCGTCTCTTGCCTTCCCCGACACGATTATTAATATAGGAAAAGCGCACCGCTGCGGCGGTGCACTTTCTTATTGCGTTTATTCCTCTTTCAGCGCTAGCCAAATGCTGTTGTTAACATCGAATTCTTGCTGTTTTCTTGTCGAAAAATTATTTGGGCACCCCCTCTTGCAAACGTCGGGGATTTTTGCCATAATAGATTTATACTGAAAACGGTAAAAGAGGTAGTAGTATGCTGTTTCGCAAACCGGCACCGACCGGCGCTGTTGACTTTCTCATCGCAGGGCTGGGTAATCCGGGCAAAAAATACGAAGGCACGCGCCACAATGCCGGCTTTATGGTCATCGAAACACTGGCCAAGCTCACCGGCACGCGCGTCAATCGGGTCAAATTCAAATCGCTGTGTGGGGAAGCGGTCATCGGTGGCAAGAAAGTGTTATTGCTGATGCCGCAGACCTTTATGAACAACAGCGGTGAGGCTGTGCGTGAGGCGATGGCGTTTTACAAACTGTCGCCGGAGCGCTGTCTGATCGTGTGTGACGACGTCACGCTGCCGGTCGGCACCATCCGTATCCGCCGCAAGGGAAGCGACGGCGGCCAGCGCGGTATGCGCAGCATCATTACGCTGTGCGGCAGTGAGCATTTCCCCCGTATCAAGGTGGGGGTCGGGCAAAAGCCCCATCCGGATTACGATCTGGCTGCGTGGGTGCTGTCGCGTTTTCCGGAAAGCGAACACGCACCGCTGCATGAAGCGATAGAACACGCCGCCGAAGCGGCGCAGCTCATCACGGGTGACGAGATCGACGCGGCGATGAACCGCTTTTCTAAGTAAGGAGTCGTATGTCTGTATTTGAAGCCGGGTTATCGGCGCTGCCGGCATTGGCAGCCGCCGAAACCGATCTGTCCGCCGGACGTTCGCCGGTCATGTTCACCGGCCCCGGCCATATCCATAAGGTGCTGTTGGCGCATACGCTATGCGCACGGCGCGGCTGCCGCGGCCTGTTTCTGACCGCGGACGAGGCGGAAGCCACCCGCGTGTGCGAGGATCTGGTCGCCTTGGGCGATGACGCGTTTCTGCTGCCTGCGCGTGAGCTGTCGCTGCATCGGGCAGAGTCCGCTTCCCGCGAATACGAGCAGATGCGTCTCGGCGTGCTGTCGCGTATGGCACGCGGCGATTACGGTATTGTGGTCGCCGGTATCGACGCGGTGCTGGGCTACACGCTGCCCCCTGCCACGCTGCTCGCCCGCACCCTGCACCTAACTGCCGGTAAGCCGCTACCGGTGTCCGACCTGCCTGCTGCGCTTGCCGCCGCGGGCTATGAGCGCTGTGCGCAAGTGGAAGGCTCCGGTCAGTTTGCGGTGCGCGGCGGCATCATCGACGTCTATCCGGCGCAAAACGCCTCCCCGCTGCGCATCGAGTTATGGGGTGACACGGTGGACACGTTGTCCGTCTTTGACCTGCTCTCGCAGCGCCGCACCGATCCACTGAACGAGGTGGATATCCCGCCCGCGGCCGAGATCTTTTACGACTCCGCCGAGGAGCTTGCCGACCGCATTGGCGCGTTGGCAGACTCGCTCTCCGGCAAGCGTGCCGCCGCCGTGCGTGAAACGCTGCGGCAGGACGTCGACCGCCTGCGCGGCGGTGCTCGACCGACCGCACCGGACAGATACCTGCCTCTCATTTATCCCGAAGCCGCAACCGTGTTGGATTATGCTAAGGGCGCCCTGCTGTTCGTATCGGAGACCCAAAAGGTACGCGAGCGTATCCGCAGCGCCGAATGGCAGCTGCAGGAGGATATCAAATCCTTGTTGGAGGACAATCAGCTTTGTCGGGAGCTGTGCCGCTATCAGGCGGACTTTGAGGATCTCGCCGCCGCGCTGACCCATCGTCCCACCTTGCTGTTTGAGACCTTTGCCCGCAGTGTTCCGGAGCTGTCTCTCGGGGGCTTATACGCGATATCCTGCCGTCAGCTGCCCGTGTGGTCGGGCGGTCTGGATCTGCTGTGTGAGGATCTGACCGACCTGCTGTCCCGCCGTATCGCTTGCCTGGTGCTGGCCGGCACGGAGGAACGCACGGCGCAGGCATTAGCAGACGATCTCGTCAAGCGCGGCATTCCCGCGCTGTACGCCCCCGCACCGCAAAAGCCGGTGCGCGGACAGGTGCTTATCCTACGCGGCGGTCTGTCGGCCGGTGCGGAATTTCCGGATGCCGGCTTGGCGCTGCTGACACACGGTCGTGTAGCACCGGTGCGCCGCCGTCGGCGGTTAAACAAGCAGAAAGGTTCCGAGATCCATAGTCTCTCCGAGCTGACCCCGGGCGATTACGTCGTTCACGCCGCCCACGGTATCGGTCTGTACGAGGGCATCCGTCAAATGGAGGTTCAGGGCGTCGTCAAGGATTACCTGAAGCTGCAATACGATAAAGGGGACACTCTGTATGTACCGGTCACCCAGTTGGATCTCGTTTCCAAATACATCGGCACGAAGGACGAGGTCAAGGTGCGGCTGCACCGTCTGGGCGGTCAGGAATGGCAAAAGACCAAGACCCGCGTGCGCAGCGCAGTCAAGGATATTGCCAAGGAGCTTATCCGTCTGTATTCTCAGCGGATGGCGACCCCCGGCTACGCGTTTGACCCCGATACCGAATGGCAATACGATTTCGAGCGCCATTTTGAATTTGAGGAGACCGAGGATCAGCTGCGCTGCATCGACGAGATCAAGTCGGATATGGAGCGCCCCATCCCGATGGATCGCCTGCTGTGCGGCGACGTCGGCTTCGGCAAGACCGAGGTCGCGCTGCGCGCGGCGTTCAAATGCGTCTCGCAAAGCAAGCAGTGCGTCCTGCTCGTGCCCACCACCATTCTGGCGTTTCAGCATTACAACACGCTGCTCTCCCGCTTTGACGGCTTCCCCGTCAAGATCGAGATGCTTTCGCGCTTCCGCACGCCCAAGCAGCAGGAGCAGATCCTGCGCGACATGGCGGCAGGGCGCATCGATATTCTCGTCGGTACGCATCGGATGCTGTCCAAGGACGTGAAATTCCGCGATCTGGGACTGTTCATCGTGGACGAGGAGCAGCGCTTCGGCGTGGCGCAGAAGGAACGCATCAAAGAGCTGGCACCGCAGGTGGATGTGCTGACGCTATCGGCGACACCCATCCCCCGCACGCTGAATATGGCGATGAGCGGTATTCGCGATATGTCCATCATCGAGGAAGCCCCGCAGGATCGCCGTCCGGTGCAGACCTACGTACTGGAGCACGATAACAATCTGCTGGCCGATGCCATTCGCCGTGAATTGCGGCGCGGCGGTCAGGTATACTATATTCACAACCGCGTGGAGACCATCGAGCGCTGTGCCGCCGGCTGGCAGATGCGGTTGCCGGAGGCACGTGTCGCTTACGCTCACGGCAAAATGTCGGAGGACGAAATGTCCGAGATCTGGCGACAGGTCATCGACCACGAGATCGATCTGTTGGTGTGTACCACCATCATCGAGACCGGCGTGGACGTGCCGAACGTCAACACGCTCATCATCGAAAACGCCGATCGCTTCGGTCTGTCGCAGCTGCATCAGCTGCGCGGCCGCGTCGGGCGTTCCTCCCGCCGTGCGTTTGCGTATCTCACCTTTGTGCGCAGCAAGGTGCTGAGCGATGTCGCTTCCAAGCGCTTGGAAGCCATCCGCGAATTCACCGAGTTCGGCGCGGGCTTTAAGATTGCTTTGCGCGACATGGAGATCCGCGGCGCGGGCAATCTGCTCGGCGCTCAGCAGCACGGTCACATGGAGGCGGTCGGATACGACCTGTATCTGCGCCTACTGGCGGAAGCGGTGGACGAGGAAAAGGGGCTTATCGACAACCGCCGCGAACCGGAGTGTCTCATCGACCTACCGGTATCCGCACACATTCCCGAAAGCTACATCAGCACCAATGCACAGCGTCTGGATATTTACCGCCGCATCGCGGATATCCGCACCGAGGAGGACTCCTACGACGTGTACGACGAGCTGATCGACCGCTTCGGCGAACCGCCGGAGGCGGTGCAGGGGCTGATCGACGTGGCGCTGCTGCGCAATCTGGCCGCTGCTATCGGCATCTACGAGATCCGCCAATCGCCCGACGGCGCTCTGCTGCTGTACCAGCGCAAGCTGGATCTGGAGGTCGGCTCACAAATGTCGGCCGCTCTGCCGGGTCGGGTGATGATAAACGCCGGACCGAAGCCGTATCTGGCTGTCAAGGGCAAGCCCGGCCTGTCCACGTTGGACACGCTGCGGGATGCCCTGCAGGCAGTACGTACCGTCCCCGCTGAAACTGCCGAGTGATTTGAGAGAGGAACTGCTGTGTATGAGTGATCGCCGCGAACCTGTATCGGTATGGCGTATTCTTGCCATTGTGTTGCTTGCCGCTCTCTTGCTTGCGGCGATCATCTGCACGATACAGTATAATACCACCACCGGAGAGTCTGCCGAGCAGTGGCAGTCGGACAGCGACGACACCTCGTCGCGCATCAATATCAACGTCGCACCCATTGAAGATCTGATGCTGCTGGACGGCATGACCGCCGCTACCGCCGAGCGCATCGTGACGTATCGGGAGCGAGTGGGGCGCTTTTCCACCGTCGACGAGCTGACAAACGTCTTCGGTATCAGCGAAGAGGACATTGCCCGATGGGAGCCGCACATCACCATATAGTCGCCTGCTCCTGCAATAAAGATCAACGCCACCGACCTGTCGGTGGCGTTTTTATCAAAACAAAAAGCGAGGTGACCGGTTGGTCACCTCGCTGCTTTTTTGCGATTAGGACTTCTTGCGGAAGAGATCCATGATGTCGATGTCGCCGTCATCGTAGGTCGTATTGCCGTTCTCGTCGGGGGCGGTGTAGGAACCGTCAGCCGAGAAACCGGTGGCAACCAGCGTGATGCAAAGCTCGTCATCCAGCTTCTCATCGAAGGTCAGACCCCAGATGGTGTTGCAATCCGGGTGGGCAGCCTCGGAGATCAGGCTACAAGCCATGGTGACATCCTCCAGCAGGACATCCGGCGAAGCGGTCACGTTGATGATCAGACCGTGAGCGCCGTTGATGGTGGTCTCCAACAGGGGGCTGGCGATCGCCGCGCGGGCAGCAACCTCTGCCTTGTCCTTGCCTTCGGCGCGGCCGATACCCATGTGAGCATAGCCGGCATCCTTCATGATCGCGGTCACGTCGGCAAAGTCCAGATTCAGGACAGCCTCAGCGGTGATCAGTTCGGAGATGGACTGCACGCCCTGACGCAGAACGCTGTCTGCCTCCTGGAACGCATTGGCGAGGGTGATGCGCTGATCGCTGACCAGACGCAGACGCTCGTTGGGGATGACCACCAAGCTGTCCACGTGCTCACGCAGAACGGCGATACCGTTCTCCGCCTGCTCCATACGGCGGCGGCCTTCAAAAGCGAAGGGCTTGGTCACGATACCGACGGTGAGAATGCCCATGTCGCGGGCGATCTCCGCCACAACAGGAGCAGCACCGGTACCGGTACCGCCGCCCATACCGGCGGTGATGAACACCATATCCGTACCCTTCAGAGCGGCAGTGATCTCGTCGCGGCTCTCCTCAGCGGCACGCTGGCCCTTTTCGGGGTTAGCACCGGCACCCATACCGCGGGTCAGCTTTTCGCCGATCTGCAGCTTGGTGTCCGCCTGAGAACGCAGAAGCGCCTGGTGATCCGTGTTGATCGCCAGGAATTCCACGCCCTTAATACCGGCGGTGACCATGCGGTTGACAGCGTTTCCGCCGCCGCCGCCGACACCGATAACCTTTATCTGGACACCTTCCTGCAAGGTCTCCTCTTCAAATTCGAAGCTCATGAAACTTCCTCCTAGTTCGTATTTTCTCAGCCCGGCTGTGGTAATATTCGGTCAGTGTTTTCAAAACACTGCAAGTAACCTCTATAATTTTACCACGCCCTACGCGGGATTTCAACAGTATTTTTTCAAAAAAAGCCTTCTTTTTTAATTTTTTTGAAAAAAGTTTTCCCAAGGCTTATTCTTCCTACTGATCCGCATCATTTTGGTCAGTCCCGTCGCTCTCGGGCGGCGTATCTGCCTCGTCTTTGTTCAGTAATTCGGACGGCGTAAATATCACGACCGGTGATTCGATCTTGTCGTCGGAGTACTGCCGGAGGTTGAGCAGTCCTGTCGCCGCGTCACCGTGACGGCTGAGCACCTTCGGGATGGCGCTGACCGCCGCCGCGATCTCATAATTCAGGTTGGAATCGTTGCCAAGCGCAATGGTGATCTGTCCCTTCCAATCCAGTTGAATGTCGCTGCGGTTGGACAGATCGATCTCGCCAACACCGGTAAGGCCGTTGGCCTTCATTGATCTCACCAGCAGCGTCGCGATCTCCAGATCCTTGCCACCGATCACCTGCGCGCCGATCTCGGAGGATACGATGTCCACACCCTTGATGTGCAGCCGACGAAGCGGCCGGTCGCTTTCCTTCGGCATCTTCATCAAGCCGATACCCTCGGGGCTGACCACCATCCAGCTGTCGCCGACCGAGACCGCGCCCAGCTCCTCGTATTCGGTGATGGTGATGGTCACCTGTTGCTTCGCATTCACGTCCACCGTAACGTCCTTCACGTACGCAAAGGTGTCCAGAATGTACTGCTGCGCCGTGCGTTTGTTGATGGAAAACACGCTCTGCCCTTCCACAATACCGCTGACGCCGAGAACGGCCGCTTCATCATAGCGGGTGTTGCCGACGAGCGTGATGCTCTTGACCCCAAACAGCGCGTTGGGCTTACCTGTAGGATCGGTCTGCCGCAGCGCCGTGGGCAGCATCAACAGAATGCCCACGATGAGCAGCACATCCAGAACGGCGAGCACGACAAACAGCCGGAAGCGGTTGAGTTTCCGCCTCTGGCTGTTTGTTCGCTCGGTTGTTGTCCTACGCTTCATCCTTGCCATTCCCATCTCGTTTATTCTTCCAGTATAAGAGATGCTCCTGTTCCTGTCAACCCCTCGACCATCGCTTCATAGCCACGCTCCAGGTGGTGTAATTCGCTGAGTTCGGTTTTTCCTTGCGCCGCCAAGCCCGCCAACACCAACGCGGCACCGCCGCGCAGATCGGTGCATTGCACCGGTGCGCCGGACAACTGAGGAACACCCTCGACGACCGCGACGCGCCCCTCAACCTTGATCCGCGCGCCCAAGCGCATCAGCTCGCCGACGTGCTTGTAGCGGCTCTCAAAGATGGTTTCGATAAACACGCTCGTTCCCTCGGCCACGCAGGCCATTGCCATCAGCAGTGCCTGCGCATCGGTGGGAAAGCCGGGATACGGGAGTGTCCGCACCGTTTTCACGCGGCGTAGCCGCCCCGGCGCACTGATGAGAAGCTCGTCGTCCCACGACGACAGACTGCAGCCCATCTCCTCCAACAGCGGGACGACCGCCTGCTGATGCCGCGGACACACGCCGCGCAGCAGCAACGAGCCACCTGTCACAGCCGCCGCGCCCAGATAGGTGACGGTTTCGATGCGATCGGGGATCACCCGATGCCGGCACCCACCCAACCGATCGACACCGTCGATCACGATGGTGCTCTCCCCCGCGCCGCGGATGTGCGCTCCGCACGCCGTCAGAAAGTTACACAGATCCACGATCTCCGGCTCGCGTGCGGCGTTATAGATCGTCGTTGTACCGGCAGCCGTGACCGCTGCCAACAAAATATTTTCCGTCGCACCCACACTGGGGAACGACAGCGTGATGGGACAGCCGATCAGCCGCCCTGTCACCCGACAGCACAGTTTGCCGCCCTCTTCGTTGATATGTACCCCCATCTGCCGCAACGCCGACAGGTGCAGGTCGATGGGTCGCGGTCCGAGTTCACAGCCGCCGGGGAACGACAGCTCGGCTTCGCCGGTACGCGCCACGATTGCCCCCAAAAACACGATAGACGATCGCATTTCACGCATTAGCGCGTCGGGAATATCACTGCGGCAGGGCGCTGTCGCATCCACCGCGACGAGCGAATCCTGCCGATCGATCCCGCAACCGAGATGTCGCAGAATATCCACCGCCGCCCGCACGTCGGACAGCGCCGGACAGTTTTCAATTTCACAAACACCGTGCGCAAGCAGCGTCGCCGCTAAGATCGGCAGGGCGCTGTTTTTTGCACCGTGAATATGTACCGCTCCGTTGAGTCGGCGTCCGCCCTCAATAATCAGCCTCGCCATCGTATTACCCCTCTCCTCTGCGATCACAGGAATGCTTATATACCATCCTATGATGCCGAAGAAAAAGGGTGACGGTATTACGATCTCAAGGTATTCCGAATCACGGCGAGAATGCGCTCGTCCGCGTCCATCACCGCCGCTTCGCCCGCGGCGTCGCCCATACGGCGCAACGCGTCCGGCGACAGCGCAACTCGCGCGATCTCCTCCCACAGGCGGTCGGCTGTGAGGTCTTTCTCCTCCAGACACACCGCCGCGCCGCGCTCTGCCAATGCCATGGCGTTGTAATACTGATGGTTTTCCGCCACGTACGGCGACGGAATGAGGATCGCCGGCTTTTTCAGCGCCGGCAGCTCACTGAGGGTCATTGCACCGCAGCGGCAAATGACCAGATCCGCCGCCGCCATACAGCGCGGCATATCGTCGATATAATCCCGCACGCGCACCCGCACACCGTCGGGCGTGATGCCGTGCTGCTTGAGCAAATTCTGTGCGTATTCGTGGTTCGCGCCGCGGCCGGTACCGATGATAAACTGCACCTGCTGCGCGTCCTCCTGCTGCAGCACACCGACGATGGCCTCGTTGATCGGGCGCGCGCCGAGGCTGCCGCCGAAGCACAGCACCAACGGCCGCTCATCCACGCCAAGCTCGCGTCGCGCCGTCTCGCGGTCGATCGCCGTCAAGTCGTGACGCAAAGGGTTGCCGGTGACGATAACGTTGGCTTCCAACGGCAGATGCCGCCGTGCCGCCTCATCGCATACCAGGATCGCTTTGGCGTGGGAGGCCAACATTTTGACCGTCACACCGGGCAGTGCGTTGGATTCGTGAACCAGTACCGGCACGCCCAGCTTCGCCGCCTTGCGCAGCACCGGTCCGCTGACATAGCCGCCGGTACCGATGGCAATATCGGGCTTGAACTCGCGGATAATGCGTGCCGCTTCCACGCCGGCCGTGACCGCGTGGAACGCCGCCTTGATATTCTTTTGAACGTTTTTCAGAGACAGACGCCGCTGAAAGCCCTCCACCGTGATGGCGCGGATCTCATAGCCCGCCTTCGGTACCAGTACCGTTTCCATACGGCCGGCCGCACCGACAAACAAAATCTCCGCCTCCGGATACTCACGCCGGATAGCATCGGCAATGGACAGCGCCGGGTTGATATGCCCCGCCGTACCGCCACCGGTCATCAATACGCGCATACAGTCGCCTCCTAGTCGCGGTCTGCCCGCAGTTTTGCCTGACGAGACACCGACAGCACCACGCCCATCTGCGCCAACAGCATAACCAGTGACGAGCCGCCGTAGCTGAAGAACGGCAGACTGATACCGGTGTTGGGCATAGAGTTTGTCACCACCGCCAGATTCAATATGACCTGAAGTCCGACCTGCGCCGTCAAGCCGATGGCCAGCATCGAACCGAATTTATCCGAAGCCTTCATACCGATGATGAAGCCTCGCCACACCAACAGCGCAAACAGCACGATGATCAGCACCGCGCCGATAAAGCCCATCTCCTCACAGACGATAGCAAAAATAAAGTCGTTCTGCGGCTCGGGCAGATACAGATGCTTCTGCCGCGAATTGCCGAGACCCTCGCCCATCAGCCCGCCGGAGCCGATGGCATACAGCGATTGCACCGTCTGCCACGCCACGTCGCGACCGGTCTGACCGCCCTCGTAAAGCGCATCGGACGTGTACACCTCCAACGGGTTGAGCCACACCGCGATACGGTCCTGCTCATAGCCGATGACAAACACCATCAGGAATACGCCCAACGCGCCGATACCGACCGTGAGCAACAGCCACCGCGCCTTGGTGCCGCCGACAAACATCATCACCATACCGATCATCAGGATCAGAATCGTACCGGACAGGTGCGGCTCCAAAAATACCAATGCGCAGGTGCCGAGCAGCACCAACATAAACGGAACGTAGCCCTTGGTAAAGCGTTTCATATCCTCCTTGAAGAGCGATATGAGGTGGGCAAACAGCAGAATGATCGCAAACTTGGCGACCTCGGACGGCTGCATATTAAAGCCGGGCAGCGGGATCCACCGATGCACGTTCTGCACAGCGGGCATAAAAAACACGATGATCAGCAGGATCCACGAAACGCCCATAACCGGCAATGCGAATTTATGCAGCACGTGATAATCCACGAGCGAAATCAGCATCATCAGCACGACACCAATGACGGCAAAGATCAACTGACGCTTGATGTAGTAATAACTGTCGCCGTCGTTTTGATAGTAGGCGTAGGCATAACTGGCGGAAAACAGCGCCACCAACCCGACCACCAAGATCAGCATCAACAGCACGAAAAACGGCATATCGAAGCCGGCGGCGCGGGTGAACAGACCCAGTATTCGCTTGGGACGCAATGCATTATCCGGCGCGGTCTGCGCCGCGGTTTTTGCCTTGGCCATCGGTATCCTCCTTCCTGCCGATCACATAAAACTTCGTTACCATACCAACACCAATCCGATCACGCCCGCCAAGGCGGTGACCAGACAGAACACCAACACGATGGTGTTTTCGCTCCAACCGCACATCTCGAAGTGATGGTGCAGTGGGCTCATTTTGAACAACCGCTTGCCGTGGGTGAGCTTAAAATAACTGACCTGCAGCACGACCGACAGCGTCTCCGCCACGTAAACAAAGCCGAACAGCGCCAGCAAAAACGGCTGCTCCAGGCCGAACGCCACGGCGCACAGCACGCCGCCGATAAACAGCGAACCGGTGTCGCCCATAAACACGCGCGCCGGATGGAAATTCCACACCAAGAAACCGGCAAGCGCGCCCGCCATCGCGGAAACGACGATACCGTAGCCCATCGTGGCAACGCCACATAATACCAATAAAAACAGCAGCGCGACCACCGACACTGACGCACACAGACCGTCGATGCCGTCGGTCAGGTTGGTGGCGTTGGTCATTGCTACGATGATGAACATCGCGATGGGAATGAACCAGAAGCCCGCTTCCCAGTAGCCATAAAACGGCACGTACAGACGCGTCGCACCAACCAGATACATCGTGACGGCATACGCCGCGGAGACCAACAGCTGCGCCGCCATCTTCTGACGGCTGGTAAGACCAAGGTTGCGCTTGCGGACGACCTTGATAAAGTCATCCAAAAAGCCGATGGCACCAAAGCCCACTGCCAAGATCAGCCCCGCAAACAGGCGGGTAACGTCGCCCAGCGAATGTGCCGCGGTGACGACCTTGACCGGCAGGAAAAACTGGCTGACCGCGATCGACAGCACCGCCGTAATGAGCATCGCGCCGATAAAGATGACGCCGCCCATCGTGGGAGTGCCTTGCTTATTCTTATGCCACGCCGGCCCTTCCTCGCGGATGGTCTGACCGAATTTCAACCGGTGAAGCACCGGAATGAGCGCTTTGCCCAACCGCTCCGCCAGAATAAATGCCGCGATCGCCGTAACGACCCAAGTCACTGCTACTGTTATATCCATTTTTACCGCTCCTCATTCGACAAAGACGCAAGCGCCTGTGCCACGATCTCTCTTTCATCCAGATGGATAGTCCCTTCCTTGAGGATCTGATAGGTCTCGTGTCCCTTGCCCGCCAACAGCACCGTGTCGCCGGGCTGCGCGTTTTGGATCACCCAACAGATCGCATCGACACGACCGAGGATCACCGTATACGGCGTTTTGGTGTCGGTCAAACCGGTCAGAATGTCGGCGATGATCGCCTCCGGCTCTTCGGAACGCGGGTTATCGGAGGTGATGACTACATAGTCCGACAGCTGCGCCGCCGCAGCGCCCATCTTGGGGCGCTTGGTGCGGTCGCGGTCACCGCCGCAGCCAAACACGGTCACCAGTCGCCCCGCCTTGCAGGCGTTGAGCGTGCTGCAAATATTGATAAGACCGTCCGGCGTATGCGCGTAGTCGATCACCACGGTAAAATCGCGACCGGTGGGAACGACCTCGGCGCGACCCTTGACGATCCCCGCGCGGCTGAGTGCCGCCACCACGTCGTCAAACGGAATACCCAGTGCGTGCGCACACGCAGCCGCACCCAAGGCGTTATACACCGAGAAGCGGCCGGGGGTTGCCAACCGCACGCGACCGATCGCGCCGAGCGAGACAAACTCAAAGTCCACACCATCCGGACGCTGACGAATATTGTGCGCGACGTAATCGGCGGAGTCGTCTCCTTCGGAATAGGTCACGACCGGACAGGTGATACCGTCACCCATCACAGTGTGCCATGTGTCGTCCTTGTTCAGCACCGCCGTTTTGCACAGCGAGAACAACCGCTTCTTTGCCGCGGCGTAATGTTCCATCGTGCCATGATAATCCAGATGATCCTGCGTAAGGTTGGTGAAGATACCGGCATCAAACGTGCAGCCCTCGACGCGTCCTTGATCCAGCGCGTGGGAGGAGATCTCCATCACGGCATAGTCACAGCCGGCCTCTGCCATCTGCGCAAACATCTGCTGCAGGTCGTACGAATCCGGTGTGGTATGACCCGCGGCGATCTCCTTGTCGCCGATGAGGTTACGAATCGTACCGATCAAACCCACGGTATGTCCCGCCTGCTCCAAGATCGCCTTGAGCAGGTAGGTCGTACTGGTCTTGCCGTTCGTGCCGGTCACACCGATCAGGTGAAGTCGCTTGGAGGGATGACCGAACCACGCCGCGCTCATCTGCGCCCAGACCGTGCGGCTGTTTGGAACCAGTACCTGTCTCGGCAGACCGAGATCCCGCTCGACCACCACGACCGCCGCCCCTTGCTCCAGCGCCTGTGCCGCAAAAGCATGGCTATCCACTCCGGTGCCTTTGATGCATACGAATGCACAGCCGGGCGTGACCTTGCGGGAGTCGCGGCACAGCGCCGTGATCTCCGTGTCCGCGAGGTCGCAGACCACACCGGTATCGGCAAGCAATTGTTCCAGTTTCATTCCGGCTTCCTCCGTTATTCTGTCGCGTCTTGATATACGATGGTTATTTCAACCACGGTTCCTTCCGCAACCGCGGTGTTTGCGTCAACACTCTGGCTTCTTACTACCGCCTGACGGGCGGTCAGATCGTCCGTGCGTTCGGTGGGATAGCCCAATAATTTGATATTCAGCCCCGCATCGGTCAACGCTTGGTTCGCCTCCAACAGCGTTTTCCCTGTGACCGCCGGTACCGTTACCTCCGACGGAACGGCGCCGTCGGTATACAGCACCACCGTACCGCCCTTGGCAATGGTCTCCCCCGCCGCGGGCATCTGCCCTGTCACCTGTTCACCGTTGCCCACGGTACGCAGCGTCAACCCCTGCTGACTAAGCAGCGTTCCCGCGCGCGTGAGCGACAGACCGCTCACCTCCGGCACGGTCGTGCGCAGGGCTTTCTGCTCCGCTTCGGTATACTGCGGTTCAATGTCCAGATACGGCAGCACATCGGCGAATATCCGTTGTGCAACCGGTGCGGCCAGTGTGCCGCCGTAGCGGATATAGGTCTGTGGCTCATCCACCATCACGATGACCGCGATGCGCGGATCATCCGCCGGTGCAAACCCGCAAAACGAGGCGACGACGTTTTTTCGTCCGTTGGCGGCAAGCCCTTGGTCCGTTTTTTCCGACGTGCCGGTCTTTCCCGCCACACGGTAGCCCGCAACGTATGCGTTTTTCGCACCACCGCCGTCCACGACACCCTCCAACAGCGCGCACATCCGTGCGGAAACGTCCTCCGAAATAACACGGCGACGCACGGTGCGTTCTGTCTCGCTCAGCACCTCGCCCTCCGGCGATACCACGCGACTGACCACGTAGGGCTGCAGCAGCTCGCCGCCGCCCGCCACTGCGGACACGCCGGTGATCATTTGGATCGGTGTGACCTTAAAGGTCTGCCCAATGGATGAGGTCGCCACGTCCACCGCGGTGATCGCCTCGGTGCTGTGGTACAGCGATGCGGTAACACGCGCTTCGCCCAGCATATCGATGCCGGTCAGCTCGGTAAACCCAAACAGCGCGTGATACCGTGGAAACAACGTCGTCCCGATCAGCGAGCCGATGCTCATAAACGCGGGGTTACAGGAGTGCGAGATCGCCTCCGCCAACGATTGGCTGCCGTGGCTGCGCGGATAGACGTGGCATTTCATTGTACGTACACCGGCCATGGTGTACGTGCCGTTACAGTAAAATCGGGAATTCTCGGAGATCAATCCCTCCTGCATCGCAGCAGAAGCGGTGAAGATCTTAAACACCGAGCCCGGCTCGTAAAACTCCGAGATCGCCTTGTTCTTCCACTGCAGCTGCAGGGCTGTCAGATAGGCCTCCGCCTGCTCATCCCCTGCAAGCTGCGCGATCTGCGCCGCCGTGTCGGGGTCTTGTACCACGCGGGGCTGATTTAGATCGTAATCCCCTTTGGTGGCCATCGCCAGGATCTCACCGCTCTGTACGTCCATGACGATCGCGCAGGTGCGGTTGTTGGCGCCGGTCTCCGCGAGCGCCGTCTCCAGATGATTCTCCACCATTCGCTGGATGTTAGCATCGACGGTCAGCACCACCGTGTTGCCTTCCTCGGCGGCCAGTGTCGTTTCGTAGCGGATATCGTTCGGCAGCGCGTCACCCCATCCGTTGGCCGAGGTGATAACACGCCCCGCCGTACCGGCGAGCACGCTGTTGTATTTGGCTTCCAGTCCTTCCAGACCGGTGTTATCCGTACCGGTAAAGCCCAGCACACACGACAGCGTGCTTCCCAACGGGTATTCCCGCTTATAATCCTGGATCACACGGAACACGCCGGTGAGACCGTTTTGCTTGACCCAGTTCACGAAGGTATCGCACAGCTCGTGATCGATCTTGGCCTTGACGACCTCGTAGCGGGAGGCGGTCTTGGCAACCTGCTTTGCCAGCTTTTCCGCGCTGATATCCAACAGTGCGGGCAGCTCGTCACAGATCGTCTGCCGCGCCGCCTCATCGGGGATCTCGCCCGGTGCCATCACGATGGTCGCGACCTCGACGCTGCGCGCCAACACCACCCCGTTGCGGTCAATGATCGCGCCGCGCTTGTCGGAGATGATACTGTCGGTCAGCTGCTGATCCGCCGCCAGTGCTTGCCAGATGTCGTGCTCCGCCAGCTGCAGCACGGCCAGACGACCGCCCACCGCGACAAAGCACACCACGATCGCCGTTAAAACGAGCAGCGACCGTTTCCACATTAAACGAGAGGGGGCTTTCATTGAAACGTCCTGTTGATGCGTTCGCTTCATAACAGGCGTCCTCTCATAAGATCGGTAGTTTTAGAAAATGTTATCCGCGTAAGCGAACTCGACCGTGACCACCGAGCCCTTCGGTATCTCCTGCCCCGGCTCCACCGACTGTTTGACCGCGGTGGCAACGCCGCCGGAGGTATTGATGCCTGAGACCACGACGTTGATGTTCGCATATTTGGCTGCTTGGTTGACCTGCGACAAGCTCTTTCCGGCGAAATCCGGAACCTTCGTCATCTGCACCGCACTGTCATCCGTGTACAGCCATACCACGCCGTCCTTCGGGATCGAGGCGCCGCTTTCCGGAATCTGGCGCGTTACCTTTTCACCGTTTCCTACGGTGTTGTAGGTCAGCGAGGCGGATTCCAGTGCCGTCGCTGCCACAGAGACGCGCTTGCCGGTGACCTGCGGTACACTATGATCGAGATTGGCCAATTCCTCTTCGGTATAGTTCGGCTCAACGCCCATATACGGCAGGATGTCGCGTAAAATGTTACGCGCGATCGGCGCAGCAACACGCGCACCGGATTTGACGGTCTGCGGCTCGTCCACCATGACAAACACCACGACCTCCGGATCTTCTGCCGGCGCAAAACCACCGAAAGAAGCAATGACCTCTACGTTTTTATCCTTATCCTCCTCGGATTTGGTTTCGGTCTTTTCCGAGGTGCCGGTCTTACCGCCCACGCGATAACCGGCGATGTAGGCGTTGCCGATGGCGCCGCCGCTGACCGCCTCCTCCAGCATATCGCAAACACGCTTGGAGGTGGATTCCGAGATGACCTGACGTTTGACGATCGGGTCGGTCTCCGAGATAACGTTGCCTTCGCTGTCCAACACCTTTTGCACGATGTACGGCTGCATCAGCTCGCCGCCGTTGGCGATCGCGCACAGCGCTGTTGCCATCTGCAGCGGAGTCACCTTGAAGGTCTGACCGATGGAGGATGCCGCCACGTTAACGGGCGTCATGGTGTCTGCCGTGTAGTACAGCGCCGACGACGGCGTTTGCTCACCCAACAGATCCACGCCGGTGCGGGTGGTAAAGCCAAAGCCGATGTAATATTTGCAGAACAGCTTGGAGCGGATCAGGCCGCCCAGCGTCATAAACGCCGGGTTGCAGGAATTTGCAATGGCCTGGCGGAAATTCTGCTGACCGTGACCGGCGTGCCAACAATCCATATCGCGGTCCGCGATATGGTACGTACCGTTGCAAAAAAACTCCGTCGATTCGCTGACGAGGCCCTCCTCCAGACCCATGGAGGCGGTAACCGTTTTGAAAACCGAACCGGGTTCGTAGAAATCCAGCGCCTTGTTGCGGTACTGGATCAACCGTGCCTGCTTGAGCGCCTCGGCCTGCTCCGCGCCCGACAACTGGGCGATGCGGTCCGCGGTGGTGGGGTCGCTGATCTCCAGATAGTTGTTCGGGTCATAGTCGCCCTTAGTGGCCATCGCGAGGATCGCGCCCGTATCGGCTTCCATCACGATCGCACAGCCGCGGTTGGTGGCTTGAAATTCGTCGATGGCTTCGGACAGATACTTTTCGGTCACCTGCTGAATGTATTGGTCCACCGTGAGCACCAGACTGTTTCCGTCTACGGCATCCACCGTGTATTCGTAATCCAACGAGGTCGGCAGCTTGTCGCCCGACGTGTTCTGGGCGATGACCATACGACCCGGGATGCCGGCCAACGTTTCGTTATATCTCAACTCCAGCCCCTCGCGCGCCACGTTGTCCGTGCCGACGAAGCCCAGCACCGTGGACAGCATCGAGCCCAGCGGATATTCGCGCTTGTAGTCGGTAATGACGCGGAACACGCCCGCCAGACCGTTTTGGTTGACCCATTCGATAAACTTATCACCGACGGCTTTGTCCACCTTGGATTTGACGACCTCATACTGCGAGGTGCTGTCCAACGTTTGCTGATACAGCGTGTCGCGGTCTACGTCCAGCATTTCCGAAAGCTCATCCGCGATCTTGACGCGGGTGGTCTCCTGCAGGATGTTTTTGGGAGACATCACGATGGTGCAGACCTCACGCGTCTGCGCCAGCACCGTCATATTGGCATCGTAGATCTGGCCGCGGTTCGCAGAGATCACCACGTCGCTGAGCTGCTGTGTCACCGCTTTTTGCTGCCAGAAATCCTGATTCATCACCTGAATGTAAAACAGGTTGCCCGCAAGCAGTGCAAAGCAAAGAGACACGCCGATGACCAGGATCAGTGCGCGCTTATGCATCGCGACCCGCTGCTGCTGTGCCGTCGGTTCCTTCTTTTCCTTTTTGCGTAACATCCTTGTACACCTCGCTTTTTAGAAAGAAAAGAGAGTCAAGACGCTACCATCCCAACTCTCATCCATCCGAGGCCCTGTTTCAGTGTATGTTACCATAACACCGCGATAGAACCTGTCGTGTGTGTTTGTACCGATCAACCGATCCAGCCTGTCAGCGTTTCCCACAAGGATTCCCAGAAGCCTTGCTCCTTCACCGGTTGCTCCGTTTCTATGATTGCAGGGGTGACCGTAAAATAGTCGATCTGGCCGGACTGGATCTGCTGGAAACCGTGCTGCTCAGCATACTGTGCCACGCTTTCCGCCGACGTCTGCGCCGCCAGCTCACCCTCCAGACGCTTGATCTCACCGTCCAACTCGCTGATCTGCGCGTTGGTCTGGGTGATCTCGTTGTTGATCTCGGTCAGGCGGACCTGACTCGTGATCATCGCCGCCAGAACAAAGACGACACCGCAAGCCACCAACACGGTCGCTGCGCCGTTGAGCAGCTTCTGCAGCTTGGCCTGCCGACGCTCGGCTTTGGTGGCCTTTTTGTTGGGCAGAGGGGTGATCTTTGCCGGTCTAGGTTCAAACAACGACAGATCATATGCTTCGGAACCGTAATTTGCCATGATCACCACTCTCCTTTCTTGTTATTTCGTCGGTGTGTAGTCGTTTAGTTTTTCAATGCATCGCAGCTTGGCGCTGCGGCTGCGCGGGTTTTCCGCAAGCTCCTGCTCGGAAGCCTCCGCCGGCTTGCGCAGCACCAAGCGGCCGGCCGGCTCGCGACCACACACGCACACCGGAAACGATGACGGGCAGGTGCAGCCCTTGCAAAATTCGGCAAATCGCTGCTTGACCATACGGTCCTCCAGCGAATGGAAGGTGATGACCGCCAAGCGGCCGCCTACCTTGAGTTGATCGAAAGCGATGTCCAGCGCTTCCGAGAGGCAATCCAGCTCCGCGTTGACCGCGATGCGCAATGCCTGAAATACCCGACGGGCGGGATGCCCATCCCGACGAGCCGCTGCGGGAACGGCGTTTTTAACCAGCTCGGCCAACTCGGCGGTGGTGGTCAGCGGCTGTGCGGCACGCTGACGGACAATGGAACGGGCGATCGCCCGAGAAAATTTTTCTTCACCGAACCGGAAGAAGATCTCGGCTAACTCCTGTTCGGTCAGGTCGCGGAGAAGATCCGCAGCGGTAGTGCCCTCCTGACTCATCCGCATATCCAGCGGTGCGTCGGCGTGGTACGAAAAGCCGCGCGTGGGTTCGTCCAGCTGATGAGACGAAACGCCGATATCCAACAAGATGCCGTCCACCGGGCCGACGTTCAGGTCGGCAAGCACCCGATCCATATACCGGAAGTTCGAGCGAACCACCGTGGCGGGCAAACCCTCCAGTCGGGCGGTCGCCTGTGCGATAGCGTCCGGATCCTGATCCAGCGCGATCAAGCGGCCGCTCTGCAAACGAGAGGCAATGGCGTGCGAATGTCCGCCGCCGCCTGCGGTGCCGTCAACGTACACCCCACCGGGACGAACGTCCAACGCCGCCAGTGTTTCCTCGAACAGCACCGGACGGTGATACGCATACGCTTGCGTCTTATCCATATCAGAAGCCCAGCTCCATGAACTCGGCTTCCACTTCCTCAGAGGTCATGCTGCCCATATCCGCTTCGTACGAGGCGGGATTCCAGATCTCCGCGCGGTTGCCGGCACCGATGACCAGTGCCTCTTTTTCCAGAGCGGCATACTCCAGTAGGTGCTTGGGCAGCAGGATACGCCCCTGAGAGTCGATCTGCACGTCCACCGCGTTGGCGGATAGATAGCGCTGCAGCTTTCTTGCCTTGGTGAGGGGCATTTGCGCCAGACCCTCCAGCAGCTTGTCCCATTCCTCAGCGGAATACAAACTGACGCAGTGGTCCATAACGGCCGCGGCGATGAAAGACATGCCGAGCTTGTCACGCAGCTTTGCAGGGACGAACAGGCGCCCCTTGGCATCGATATTATGTTGGAACCGACCGTACAACACCTGTTCTTCACCTCCGTTTTTGAACGTCTCCCCTAGGGCTGTGGAAAACTCTGTGGAAAATGTGGAAAACCACCACTTTCCTCCACTTTGCTCCACGTAGTTCTATTATAGCGCCACTTTTTAGAAAAATCAAGATGCAATATAGAAAATTCCATATCTATTTTTTGCCATCTTCGGACAACAAAAAAGGCCCCCAACAGCGTTGTTGGGGGCCTTTGGAAGTGATATCAAGCGATGAACTGAACCAACGTGACCAAAACCGGCATCGTGGCGACCGAAAACACGGTGGACAGTGCGACCAGATTGACCGAGGTCTCGGTGTCTTGATCGTATTTGCTGGCGAACATCGACACCGCTGCGGCGATCGGTGCGCTGGCCGAGATCGCCATCGAGGACAGCAGCGTGCCGCGGATACCGACCAGATACAGCAACCCGACCGTCACGATCGGTACGAGCAGCAGACGCACGGCACACGCCGCATAATACTCCTTTTTGCGGAGCGCGCAGCCGAGATCCACCTTAGAGAGGTAGTAGCCGGTAAACAGCATCGGAATCGGGGTGTTAAGTGCCGCCAGATGCGAGATGGGGGTGCGGATGAGCGGCGGCAGCTGCGTCGGCAGCACCAGAATGATGAGCCCGGCAACAAGGCCGATGACACCGGGGCTGAGCAGCATTTTGCGCGGTGAAAAGCGGCGCGTGGAGCGATCCATCGTCAACAGACCGTAGCTCCACAGCGTCAGATTGAGTGCGGTAACGTAGGCCGCACCGTAAAACACACCCTGGTCGCCCAACACCGCCTGCTGCAGCGGCAGGCCCATAAATCCGGCGTTAGACAGCACGGTGGCGAGGCGCAGGACGCGGTCGCGTGGGGTGTCCTTGCGGTAGATAAGCTGCGCGATGCCGACCGCGACGAGGTGGATCGCGATACCCACCACCAACGCAACGCCAAGCTCTCGCAGCACCGACCAGCTGAATTCCCGCTCGAACGACAGTGCAATGACGCACGGCGTTGCCAGCAGCAGCGCCACGTCCGACAGCGTTTTGGCACCGGTCTCGCCGATGATGTTCTTTTTACCCAGCACGTAGCCGGCCAGAATGAGGACGAACAGGATCAGCACCTGCTGCCCCACTGTCAGAAAATACTCCATACCGTCGCCTTCCTTGGGGATGATCTTTTGTTATTGTATCCCAAACCGCAGGAAAACACAAGAAAAAATTAAGCGCCCCGCGAAAGCGGGGCGCTGATTGGATACATATTACGCGCAGTGGTGTACCGGCGCCGGACGGCCGACCTCGTACAGCATCCGCTCCGTGGCAACGCGACGCTGCACCTCACGGCGACGGCGACGGTTGCGGGCGTTGGCCGCATCCTTTTTCAGCGCCAGACTGCAGCAAGCAAACACCGTGACACGGCAGAGCATCAGCACGGCTTCCACCGCGAACGGAACCGCCGTGAACACCACGCCGCACACCGCCAGCTCCATCACAGCCATCGTGCCGGGGATCCACGCCATACGGTGGGCGACCGTGCGGCGTTCCTTGGTGGTCATATAAAATGTCAGCAGTCCGAAAATAACAGCGACGATCACGCGAAAAGTCATGTGGAGTTCCTCCCTTTGTGTGTTCGATAAAATCGAACAAATGTTTTGTTTGTGTTTTGATTATACCAAATTTCGGGAGGTTGTCAATAGCAAAATCGAAAATTTGTTCGATTTTTTCCAAAAAGAGAGCCTCCGGGGGGTTCCGGAGGTCTCAAACTCGTCTTTTTTCGCCGCTTGCCCGCGTGTTTCAGGTGCGCTCAGTGGTTATTTCATCAGGGCGCGCGCCGCGGTGATGGTGTTCTTCAGCAGCATCGCAATAGTCATCGGGCCGACACCGCCGGGAACCGGCGTGAGGTAACCGGCGACCTCGTCCACCGCGGGATCGACGTCACCGCACAGCTTGCCGTCCGCGCCGCGGTTGATGCCCACATCAATGACGACCGCGCCCGACTTGACCATATCCGGCGTAACAAAGCCGGCACGCCCCACCGCCGCGACCAGTACGTCTGCCTGACGGCAGACCTCCTTGAGGTTCTGCGTGCGGGAGTGGCAGATGGTGACGGTGGCATTCTCGTGGAGCAGCAGCATCGCCATTGGTTTGCCGACGATATTGCTGCGGCCGATCACGACACAGTGCTTGCCCTCTACCGAAACATCGGTGCGGTGCAGCAGCTCCATTACGCCCGCCGGTGTGCAGGGTAGGAAGGTGTAATCACCGATGAGGATCTGGCCGACGTTGGCGGCGTGGAACGCGTCCACGTCCTTGGCCGGAGAGATCGCAGCAATGACCGCTTTGTCATCCAGATGCTTCGGCAGCGGCAGCTGACACAAAATACCGTGAATATCAGCGCGGGTGTTCAGCTCCTCAACCAAGGCCAGTAACTGCTCCTGCGTGGTCTCCGTCGGCAGAGCAAACTCCTCTGAGCGAATACCTGCTTCGGCACAGGCCTTCTTTTTATTATTCACATATACACGGGATGCGGGGTCGTCGCCGACCACGATCACCGCCAAGCCCGGGGTATTGCCCTGCCGGGTAAGCTCCTCTACTTCAGCGCGAACCTCCTGCCGCACCGCGGCAGCGATCGCTTTTCCGTCAATCTTGATCGCCATGGGTATCCTCCTCAACGTCTTGCTCGGCGGGCACTTCCGTCTCGGCCGCTTCTTCCGTCACTTCTTCGGCAGCTTCGTCCTCCGCCGCCTCCGCCCCCGCGATGGGAACGGTCTCGCCCTCAGCAGGGAGCGGCTCATCCGCAAACAAATCCTTGGGCGAGCGGGCTTCCTTGTTTTTCAGCAGGAAGTACAACAGCACGCCACCGATGACCGAAAGCGCCGCCACCAAGCAGGAAACGCGCATTGTGCCGAGTGGCAGACTGTCGGTGCGCAGTTGTTCGATAAAGAAGCGGCCAGTGCCGTACCAGATCACGTACAGTGAGAACAGCTGACCGCGGAAGCGGTACGCTTTTTTGGAAATGATATGTATCAGCAACAAGCCCAGCAGACACCACAGCGATTCATACAGGAAGGTGGGATGCACCGGCTGCGTCGGCTCGTAGCCCGTGGCGTTGGCGTACGGACTGCCGATGATGTTGCCCGTCATACCCCACGGCAGGTCGGTGTTGGTGCCGAAGGCTTCCTGATTAAAGAAGTTGCCCCAACGACCGATGGCCTGACCGATCAGGAAGCCGGGGGCCGCCAGATCGAACATCCGCAGTATGTCCACCTTACGAAGCTTGCACATCCACAGCGCGGTGACAAACGCGCCGATGATACCCCCGTAGATCGCAAGGCCGCCCTCCCAGATCCGTAAGATACTGAGCGGATCACTAAAATACGCTGCGCGATCCTCCGAAAAGATCACGTAGTACAGCCGCGCGCCGACAAAGGCACACAAGGTACACACCAAGACCACATCGGTCATGCCGTCCTTGGAAATGCGGAACTCGTTGGCGCGCCGATAGGCATACAGCACAGCCAGCAGAAAGCCGACCGCGATCAGTACACCGTACCAATGGATGGAAAACTCGTTATCACCGATCTTAAAGGAATAGATCTCCGGGTTCAGTTCAAATCGCCAACCCAGTTTTGGGAACGCTACATAATCCATACGACTCATCCTTTCTGTTCAACCAATGGGGAAACAACTGACAGCGAGGAGGCGCACTCCTCAAAATCCGTCCGCAAACGCTGTTCAACGGCTTCTGTTGTAAGCGAGGCGACCGCCTCCAAGAGGTCAAACACGCCGACACCGTCCATGTGCGCGGCGATCAGCAGATCACCGCAGGACTCAGGGTTGTCCAATCCCGCGACCATCTGGCCGTACACGGCGTTGCGTGCGGCGATGAAATCCGCGGGATCAACGCCCTCACGGCGCAAGCGGTCAAGCTCTTTACGAAACGCCGCCGCTACCGCGTCGGGATCACGCGATTCGCCGCCAATGATCCACACGCCGTAGCCCGGGCCATTGAAATACTCCACGCCAAACGAGGCGTTGATCAACCCCTGCTGCATCAGCGACGCGTACAGCGCTGAGGATTTGCCGCCGAGCAATTCCTCCAACACCTCCGCAGCCGCAAGCGCTTCGGGCGATTCTGCTTTCAGGCCCTCCGACGTATCCAGCGGGGCTTTGTAGCCCAGATAGAACAGCGGCACGGCGACCGGCATCGCTACCTCGATGCGCGGGTTGGCCGCTTCCCGCGGCTCGCCGACCGGCGCGCGGCGAGGCACCTTCGGCTCGCAAGGGCGCAGTAGCCGATCGGCCACCTCCTCCACCTGTGCGCAGGTAACGTTGCCGGACACCGCCAGCACCATATTGTGAAGATTGTAAAAGGTTTCGTAACAACTGTACAGCAGCTCCGGTGTGATCTGCGCAATGGAGTCCACCGTGCCGGCAATATCGGTATGCACCGGATGCTCCTTGTACAGACCCGAAAGCAGGTTGCAGAACACCTGACGGAACGGCGAATCCTCGCCCATACGGATCTCCTGCCCGATGATGCCGCGCTCCTTTTCCACTGTTTGCTCGGTGAAATACGGCTTTTGCACAAAATCCAGCAAGATCTCCAGTGACTCTGTCGCGTTCTGCGTGCAGGTAAACAGGTAGGCCGTCTGGTCAAACGACGTATACGCGTTGGCGCTCGCGCCGGTCTCGGCATAGCGCTCAAACGCGTCGCAATCCTCGTTTTCAAACAGCTTATGCTCCAAATAATGCGCCGTTCCGGCGGGCAACAGCACCGGCTCGCCAACGCCGTCGGTGAGACACGCGGTATCGATCGCACCGTAATCCGTAGCGAACACCGCGTAGGTGGTGGCGTAGTCCTGCTTGGGCCACACGTAGATCGGCAGACCCGAGGCGTGCTGCAGGAAATAGCACGTCTCCCCCGTCCGCTGACAGCGGATCGTTTTCCACTCAGCCATCGGTACGTCCCTCCTGTGCCAGCAAATATACACATTCGCAGCGCAGCCGTCCCGCGGCACGGATCACCGCTTCACGGTCCACCGCCTGCAGCGCCTGCCGGATCTCCTCCGGTTGGCTCTGCCGCGGCAGCAAAGTCTGGGTGATATACCACGCGGCAAGCGCCGACTGTGAGTCGTTTACCGACTCAAAGCTCTGGATCACACAGCGGCGCGCCGCCTCCAGATCCTCATCGGTAAACTCACCGGAAGCAAGCGCCTCGACCTGACGCAGGATCTCGGCTTCGGCGCGGGCGGCGTTGGCTTCATCCACGCCGCTCTGCACCAACAGTAACCCCTTCATACGGTCGTATGCCGAGGAGCAATAATAGCACAGGCTGAGCTTTTCGCGTACGTTGCGGAACAACAGCGAGGACGGTGTGCCGCCCAATACGGCATTCATCAGCCGCGTGGCGGTCACATCCTCATCCGGTTCGGCACACCCGGTACGGAAGCCCAACACCAGTTTGGATTGGTTGATCGCCATACGCTCGGTATGGCGGCGCAGCTTGGGCAGGTGCGTGACGGTATCGGTAACACACGGGAGCGGCTGACGCCCCTGCACCGCGGAAAAGCCGACGCGGAACGCCTCCTCCACCTGCGGCATCGCGCCGCTGTCCTGCAAGATCAGGCGGACGGTAGCGTGGCGCAGCATCCGCTGCCACGCAGCGGTAACTCGCTCGGGGGTGAGCTGCTCGATGACCTCGGCACTGCCGAACTGGCCGATACCGTACGCTTCGTCCGAACAAAGCAGTTCCTCGGCACGGCGGCGCGCGTACCAACGCTTATCGTTGATCTGGGCGCGGACATCCTCCGCCAGACAGCGGCGCTCCATCTCGACGTCCTCGCGGCGGAACACGCCGTTTTCCAACGCGGGACGGAACAGCATATCACACAGCAGCCGCGCGCAGGAGGCAGTGACCTCCTCGCCGTTCAGCGCGTAGCGGTCGGCCGTGGTCTCGGCGGTGAGCAGCAGCACCTGCGCCTCGCCCACACGCATCACCTGGCCGGTGACCGCCGCACCGTACAGCTCGTTCAAGCGGCGGTTGAGTGCGGTAAAGTCCGGATAGGCGGCACACGCACGCGTCAGCACCCGCGGCAGGATCGCATATTCCTCCACCGTGTCACGCGACAGCGGCAGAAACAGACCCACCGTGATCTGCGCCGTTTTAAAGCGCGTATCCGGCAGCGTGAGGCTTTCCACGCCGGCACACAGCCGACGGATCTCCGCTTGCATAGCCGTCCCTCCGATCGTTGGAATATTCTTCATTGTATCACACTTTTCTCCGTGAGAAAAGCCCTATTTTTCTATTATTCACTGCGAAGTGCCTCGACCGGCTGCAAACGGGACGCTTTGTACGCGGGATACGCCCCGAACACCCCGCCGACCAACAGCGAAAACACAAACAACCATCCGAATAATGATACCGGCGCGGCAACCGCAATGCCGAATGCCTGCAGGATCACCACCAACAGCACCGCCGGCAGCATTCCCAAGATCGCCCCCGCTGCCGAGAGGATGATCGCCTCGGTAAGAAATTCCCATAAAATGCGCCGACTTGTCGCGCCGATGGCTTTTTTGATACCGATCTCCCGCGTGCGCTCCGCGACCGCAGACAGCATCGACGTGATGATGCCAAAGCCGGAAACGACCAGCGAGATCGCACTGATTGCCGTCAGCACCAGCGCCACTACGTCCACCAGCTGCTCCAGCCGATCCTTCTGCACCGCCAGATTGTCGGTGCGAAACGGCGCGTCGCCGTCATACATCCGATCCAACAGCCGCTCGATCCGCATTTCCGCCGCGTTGGCCGACGCGGGCGACACCCGCACCGCCACCTGGTCAAACGCACTCTGACCGGTGAGGTTGGTGTGGGTGGTGTACGGCATATACAGCATTCCGGGAATCATAGAGGTGAAATTTTGCAGCAGGCTGCTGCCGGTCTCAGTGATACCGATCACGGTCAGCTGCTCGGTACGGTCACCGAACTGTACCGTAATGTGCTTGCCCACCAAATTAGTACGACCGTACACCGCATGTGCCAAGGTCTCGTCCAACACGCAGACCCGTGCCGAGACCTTGACGTCTCCGGGCGAGATCAGCCGCCCATGCAGCAGTGCCAGTGAGATGACCTGATCCGCGCCGGCGTCGATGCCGCACAGCACGGAGCCTTGGCTGCTGTGTGCGGAGGACACGGTGCCCAACTGTATCATCAGCGGCATCGCCGAATCTACACACGAAAGTCGGCGGATCTCCTCCAGCGCTTCTTCGCCGATGAGTTCTCCGCCGCTTTCCGCCATGACTGACAGACCGTTGACACCCATGCTATCCAGTTCCTCGTTGACCAGTTGCTTGCCTACCACGCTGATGACCGACACCGCCGCCACCATCATCACACCGACCGCGATACCCACAACGGTCAGCGCCGTGCGGTTACGCTTGCGCAGCAGGCTGCGCAATGCGCCTTTTATCAACTCTCCCATACGTCATTCCACCCGCACGGCCACGCTGTCGCCGGTGAGTGTTTCAGGATCCTGTACCACCTGTGCACCGGACGCCAGCCCGGACACCACCAGTACACCGTCGCCGCATTCCTCGCCGAATTCCGGAAACTGCTTTGCCACCGTTCCGTCTCCTTTATATACATATATATATTCGTTACCCTCCTCGTCCTGCGCGATACAGGTGTACGGCACCAGCAACGCGTCCTCGATCACCTCGACTACCACGCTCGCCTTGGCGTTAAGCCCCGCGCGAAGCGAGGCGTCCTGCTCCTCCTCACGCAGGGTGACGATCGCATCCACCACGGTTTCGGATACCGTGCCGACGTATTCCTGATGGGCGGTGTCGGCAATGTAGGTGACCGTGCCGTGGTAAACCTCCTTGGAAAACGCCACGCCAGTGATCTCGACCTCTTGCCCCACGGCGATCTCGGAGACGTATTTTTCGCGGATCACCACCGCGATATGCACGGTATCTCCGGCGCTGATGACCGCGCACGGCTCGGTACCGGTGGCGATCTCGCCCTGCTGTACGTTGATTGAGGACACCACACCGGACACCGGCGCGGTCACCGCAGAGGGCGTGCCCGATACCGCCGCGCCCAACCCCGCCATCACCTGCTGAGTGGCTTCCACATCCACCGTGAACAGCACGTCCCCCGCCTCCACCTGCTGACCCTCGCTGACATAGACCTCGCGGGCGATGCAAGGGGCATCCACGTAGACCTCGCGGCTGTCGGCAGACTGCACCTTGCCGTTGCAATCCACCGTTTGCCGCACCGACGCGGTGTTGATCGTCACCAATTGCACCTCGGTCTCCGCTTTGGTCATACGCTGTCGCATAAACACGATGAGTGCGATGGCAAGCACCGTCCCCACCGCCAACATCACATATTTTTTCATGATCGGTCTTCCTTTCCCATGCGTTTTATCGCCGTATTAGTGTTTGAGGGAAAGTGAAAAATATAAGGAGGTTACAGCGAATTTTATCGCAATGAAAATGGATATAAAAAAGGTGGGCGGGGGGAGCGACCCTCACAAAAAACAGCACCTCCGAAATCAGAGGTGCTGTTGCCATTCTTATAATTTTTCGTATGCTTCGCGGAGCGTGGCCGCGCCAACAATCTCAATGGGATAGGTGCCGGACAGCGTTTTAAGCGTGTGTGCCGGCACGATGACGCGGGTAAAGCCAAGACGCGCGGCTTCGGCGATGCGCTGCTCCGAGCCGGAGACAGATCGAAGCTCGCCCGCTAAGCCGACCTCGCCGAACGCGACGAGACCCTCGTCCACGGGCTTGTCCTTGAGACTGGAGACCAACGACAGTGCCACCGGCAGATCAGCCGCCGGCTCGTCCAGGCGCAGACCGCCGATCACGTTCAGATAGGTGTCCAGGTTGGAAAAGAAGAAGCCGCAGCGTTTTTCCAACACCGCCAGCAGCAACGCCAGACGGTTGTTATCAAAGCCGGTCGCCATACGGCGCGGGTTGCCGAAGCCGGTGGGCGATACCAAGCCCTGCACCTCGGCGAGCAGGGGGCGCGAGCCCTCCATCGTACACGCCACGCAGGTGCCGCTGACGTTTTTCGGGCGACCGGACAACAGCATCAGCGAGGGGTTTTCCACCTCGCAAAGACCTTTGTCCCGCATTTCAAACACGCCGATCTCATTGGTGGAGCCGTAGCGGTTTTTCGCGCAGCGCAACATACGGTAGTTGCTGTGCGGATCACCCTCAAAGTACAGCACGCAGTCCACGATGTGCTCCATGACCTTCGGGCCGGCAATAGCGCCGTCTTTGTTGACGTGACCGACGATAAACACCGGAATATCCTCGCGTTTGGCAACGCGCATCAGCGCACCGGTACATTCCCGCACCTGCGTCACGCTGCCGGGCGAGGAGGTGACCTCCGCCAAGCTGACTGTCTGGATGGAGTCCACGATGACGATGTCGGGCTTTTCCGTTACCATTGCGTTCAGGATCACGTTCATATCCGTTTCGCAAAGCAGCAGCAGATCGCCGTTATCCACACCAAGACGCTCGGCGCGCAGCTTGATCTGCCGCGCCGATTCCTCGCCGGAGGCGTACAGCACGCGGTAGCTTTGGCTGAGATGGCCGCAGATCTGCAGCAGCAACGTCGATTTGCCGATGCCGGGATCACCGCCGATGAGCATCATCCCGCCGGGAACGATACCGCCGCCCAGTACGCGGTCCAGCTCTTTCATGCCGGTGGGATAGCGCGTCTCAGCCTGCGTATCGATGGCATCAATGCGGCAAATCTCTGCGCGCGCACCGGTGACCGTCCCCGGACGCGAGGCAACCACGACCTCCTCGCTGAGGGTGTTCCACTCGCCGCACTGCGGACAGCGACCCGACCATTTCGGGAACTGCCCGCCGCATTCGGTGCAGATATAGATGTTTTTTTGCTTTCCTGCCATGATGGTTCTCCTTTGCTTGAGAGATCAAAAGTAGGTCATCACGCCCGCTGCCACAGCAAACGCCATCGCGCGTTGATAGCCCGGGGTTTTGAGCTTTGCAAGCTCGGCATCGTTGGATAAAAAGCCACATTCCACCAAGATCATCGGGCGGGTGGCGTGGTGCAGCAGATACACGTCCGACGTGCCGCGTTTCAGCCCACGCGTGTTTTCCGGCTGTAACAGGGCGATCACCTGATCGCGCACACTATCTGCCAGCACGCGGCTTTCCTCGGTGTTCGGGGAATAAAATATCTGCGTACCGTAATATTGTGACTGCGTGAATTTGTTTTGGTGGATGCTGACCGTCAGGTCTGCCGCTTCCACCATCGCAAGCCGATTGTGAATGTCGCTGACCTTGCGCTCGCGAAGGCTGTCGCCCTCGGTATTCAGCATCACGTCCTCGGTGCGGGTCAGCTCCACCGTATAACCCATCACCGTGAGCAGATCGCGCAGCGGTAGCGAGATCGCCAGATTCAGTTCCTTTTCCAACGTACCGTCCGGCGCTTCGGCGCCGCCGTCCGCGCCGCCGTGACCGGGGTCGATCAAAATGTGCGGGGCGGCAGCACGCACGGTCTGTACCGCGCGGCGGTCCGTAACGCCCCACGCCACCGTCAACAGCAGCGCGCCGCACAACAGCACGATCGCGATATCCGTCACCGTCGAGCGAAATTCACGCTTCACAGGCATCCCTCCCCTGCATACATACGCAAGGGAAGCGGTAATTATCGCAATTTGTTGCGCTTGCTTTTGTCGTTTTTATACATCAGCTTCTGCGCAAAGGTGAACTGACGGTAGCCGACGTAGTATGACCCCCACGCGACCAGCACAATGATAACGGTAGGAATGATAGACAGCAGAACGCCCGTCCACGAAACGCTCGCGGCCGGCACGCCCCAATCCGCGCCCATCGTCCACACCATAATGGGATACAGTGTGAAGTTGGCGGCACGGTACAGCATAATATATTGCGGCCAGAAGCCGACGAGCTTTTCCACGATGAGCAGCGCGTAGCCCACCAGTGCGGGTACGACAGAGAGCAACGCGACCTTGAGTCCCAGATGCGGGTCGCCCCGTTTGCCGCCGAACAGCACCGGACCGCCGTCTTTGTCGCCCTGCGTCCACATTTCAGCATAAATCATGGTGAATGACAAAAAACACTGAAGCAGCAGAGCGATCACGTTGATGACCATTGACTCACCCGCGGTGGCGCTGCCTCTGGGCGAAAACGCCAACGCAATGATCCCCACGGAAAAGTACATGAACGTACCCATTACCGTAGCCAGCACACAGCGGCCGTACAGACGTACGGCGCGTTTTAACAGATCGTTTTTCATATCTCGGTCACCTCAAACGGATAATTGCTAAATGCTCCCTATTATTGTATCATATCCGGCAGCTGTGCGCAATCAAAACTGCGCATTTTACACCGTGTTTACAATTTTATACGTAAAAAAGCAGGCGCATCCTTTTGGGATGCGCCTGCCGTCTGTTTGCTATGAGTGAGATCAGCCCAGCTCAGCGAAATACTTGATGGTGCGGACCATCTGGCTGGTGTAGGAGTTCTCGTTGTCGTACCAGGACACGACCTGAACCTGATAGGTCTCGTCGTCGATCTTGGTGACCATGGTCTGGGTAGCATCGAACAGCGAACCGTAGGTGATGCCGACAACGTCGGAGGACACGATCTGATCCTCGTTGTAGCCGTAGGAAGCGGAAGCCGCCGCCTTCATCGCCGCGTTGATGCCTTCCTTGGTGACGTCCTTGCCCTTAACGACAGCCACCAGGATGGTGGTGGAACCGGTGGTGACCGGCACGCGCTGAGCGGAACCGATCAGCTTGCCGTTGAGCTCGGGGATAACCAGACCGATCGCCTTCGCAGCGCCGGTGGAGTTGGGAACGATGTTCGCAGCGCCGGCGCGGGCACGACGGAGGTCGCCCTTGCGGTGCGGGCCGTCCAGGATCATCTGATCACCGGTGTAAGCATGCACGGTGGTCATGATACCGCTCTGGATGGGAGCGTACTCGTTCAGAGCCTTCGCCATGGGAGCGAGGCAGTTGGTGGTGCAGGAAGCAGCGGAGATGATCTTGTCCTCTTTGGTCAAGGTGTTCTCGTTAACGCTGTACACGATGGTGGGCAGATCGTTGCCGGCAGGAGCCGAGATAACGACCTTCTTCGCGCCGGCGTCGATGTGAGCCTGGGACTTCGCCTTGGAAGCGAAGAAGCCGGTGCACTCCAGAACGACGTCCACGCCGATCTTTGCCCAGGGCAGGTTGGCGGGATCCTTCTCGGCCAGGATCTCGATCTTCTTACCGTCGACGGTGATCGAGGTCTCGTCCGCTTCGACGGTGTGACCGTCGTAACGGCCCTGAGCCGTATCATACTTCAGCAAGTGAGCCAGCATCTCGGGGCTGGTGAGGTCGTTGATCGCAACGATCTCATAACCCTCAGCGCCGAACATCTGACGGAAAGCCAGACGGCCGATGCGGCCAAAACCGTTAATTGCTACTTTGACTGCCATAACTAAATTCCTCCAATTAATATAATCTTGTATTATCTTACCACCGTTTGCACGGTTTTTCAAGAACTTTGGGAAATTTTTACGCCCGAGACCGCATTTTTTTACGAATGGCTGCGGATGATCTCGTTAATGATGTCCTCCAGTTCCAACGGACGGCGATCTTCATCGTTCGCGGCGTATTCCTCGTCGTCATCATCGTCCGACGTGAGCGCAACGGCATCCGGTAGGATTTCCGCCGCGTAGTCCTCGGCGAGGGGGGGTGGTGTCTCATCCGATCCGTCGTCCCCCTCGGGGGCGGGTGACGGCTCGGAAAGCGGGGCGGCAAACAGCTGCAGACCGGCAAACAGCGCCGCCAGCAGGGCGATCGCGAGATCCGGTGCGGTGATGAGCGCCGACCCGTCAAACAGTACCGCATCCTGCATCAGATATGCGCCAAAGCGGGTGATGCACGCCACAAAGCCGAGCATCGCCGTGCCCAGCGCGATCGGCATAGTAAAGCGGGGCGCTTTCTCCTCCACACCCGACGCGTACCGCGCAAAGGACATCAGAAACAGCAGCTCAAACACCAGTAGGATAACTTCCGTAACACTGCGGTAACGGTTGACCGCACTGGTGAACGAGGTAATATACCACAGCAGGCGAACCCACGTCCACACCACCGGGCAAAGCGCCAACACACCGAACGAACAGCGGTCCGTGCGGCGGTTGACAAACCAACGAACCGCGGTGACAAGAAAAAACACGCCGCCGAGCGCCGCGGAAAGAATGAGCAGTGCCGCCAAAACGCGGGTCATCACGGTAACCGTGAACGGCTGGGGATACGGATATACCCCGCGCCGCAGATCCGCGAACCCATTGATCGCGCTGATGACTAGCGCCGTGCCGACCCAAGCCGCCGCACAAGCGGTGAGCAGCGCGGGAGTGCCGGCCGCGGTACTGAGCACGCGCGGACGCGCACCGCACAGGAAGAACAGGGCAAGCAGCGCGATGCCAATGACGCACAGTGTCGCCGTATACAGACCGCTTTCCACGGTGTCGGCGGGTGTCCAGACCAAGCGCATAACGGTAAGCGACAGGCCCATGACCGCCGCCACGATACACGCCACGTAATAACGAAGCCGCATAGCCCGTTCCTCCTTTACTCCATATCGGTTCACAGTACATTGTACCACATTTTTTTCGGAAATCAACCGCGAAGCCTCTGTTTTTATAAAAAAGCGCCGGAAGTACCTTCCGGCGCTGTGACTTAGCGGTCTTCCACGGGGATATACTGCCGTGCCTTGACGGACGGCTTGTAGGCGGGGCGGATGATCCGGCCGCCGGTCAACAGTTCCTCAATGCGGTGTGCGCACCAACCAACAATGCGGGCAGTAGCAAACAACGGAGTGAACAGATCCTCGGAAATACCAAGAGAACGGTACACCAGGCCAGAGTACATATCCACGTTGGCGCACACAGCTTTGTCGATGCCGCGGACGTTCCGCATCACGTCGGGAGCGAGACGCTCCACCGTCTCCAACAGACGGAACTCATCGCCAAAGCCCTTTTTGTCCGCCATGCGCGCGGCTTCGCGCTTGAGGATGACGGCGCGGGGGTCGGACAGCGTGTATACCGCGTGACCCATGCCGTAGATCAGTCCGGAGCCATCGCCCGCCTCGCGGCGCAGCATTTTACCCAGATAGGCGGCGACCTCATCCTCGTCGTCCCAGTGGGTAACGTGTGCCTTGATATCCTCCAACATTTCAGAGACCTTCAGGTTGGCGCCGCCGTGACGCGGGCCCTTCAGCGCACCGACCGCCGCGGCGATCGCCGCATAGGTATCGGTCCCTGACGAGGACAGCACGCGCGTGGCAAACGCTGAGTTGTTACCGCCGCCGTGCTCCGCGTGCAGCATCAGGCACAGATCCAGCAAGAGAGCCTCCTCTTGCGTATAACTGGCATCCGCACGGATGGTACGCAGGATGGTCTCGGAGGTGGACAGACCCGGAAGCAGCGGGTGGAAATACATACTTTCTCTGTCGTAATGGCGGCGCTTGACCTGATACGAATAACCCAGAATGGTGGGCAGCATCGCGATCAGTCCCATGCACTGGCGCAGCACGTTTTCGACCGAGGTGTTCTCCGGATCGTCATCGTACGAATACATGACCAGTACCGAACGTGCGATCTTATTCATAATGTTGGGGGACGGCGCTTTGAGGATCATGTCCTCAGCAAAATACTCCGGCAGCTCGCGGTTGTCCGAGAGCAGGTCGGTGAACTGTTTGGCCTGAGCGGCTGTGGGCAACGAGCCGAACAGCAGCAAAAACGCGACCTCCTCAAAACCGAAACGACCCCGTTCGTAGCTGCCGCCTACCAGATCGTTGATGTTGTAGCCGCGATAGGTCAGCTCACCCGCGACCGGCGTTTTTTCACCCTCGTTCAGCACATAACCGTGAACGTTACAAATATTGGTAAGACCCACAAGCACCCCGGTGCCGTCCGAGTTACGCAGGCCGCGTTTGAGCTCGTAGTTCGAAAACTTCTCCGGAGAAATGCGGTTCTTTTCTTTCACTTGTTCACATAAAGATGTGAATAACGAGTTATATTCCATAGCCGTGGTTCCTTTCGCGTTGACAGTAAATTCCATTATACAACTGACACAAAGCCTTGTCAATGTTTGTTTTCCAGAAAATGAAATTTTTGGCGTTCTTTCTTTCATTTTTTGCCAAATTTCCCGATTTAAGTCCCGATTTTACAAAAAAATGAAATTTTTGTTGTTTTTCAAATCAGGAGGATGCTGTATGAGATCGTATGCTGTTTTGTGTGTTTTGTGCTATCTGTTGTTCCTGCTGTTGGCGCTGCCGACACTGAAATTCACCCCTGCCTCCGCGGACGAGCCTGACGAGCCTCCCACTAAGACCACGACACCCAAAACACCCGATGCGGGCGGGACTGCCGACGTGACCGAGCCGCCTGCCGAGACGGAGGATCCGAACGCGGTGTTTCGGGTGCTGGACGCGAGCGCCGGCGTCATATACACCTTTGCCGAGCGGGATTTTTTGATCTATACCGTGGCGGCGGAGCTGCCGGCCTCGTACCCGCCCGAAGCGCTCAAGGCGCAGGCCGTCGCCGCGTACACATATTATACCTACCAAAAAAATCGACACGCCGCCGGTGTGGAGGACGCGGATTTTTCCGACGTACCGGGGGATTTCCCCACCGCTTACACCGCCGAGGCGCTGAAGAAGCGCTGGGGCGACGAGTATGAACACTATCTGCAAAAGATCGCGGACGCCGTGGACGCAGTGGCGGGTGAGATGGTGCTGTATAACGGTGAGCCGATCTTTGCGGCATACCACAGCTGCAACAGCGGTCTTACCGAGACGGCAAAGACCGTCTGGAACGTGGACTATCCCTATCTGCGATCGGTGGCAAGCAGCGGCGACAAGCTGTCCCCTAAATATTCCTCCACCGTGACGGTGTCGGACAAGGAGTTCGCTGCCGCCTTTCCCGAGCTAAAGCTGACCGGCGATGCGGGTACTTGGATCACCGGCAAACCGACCGTCTCCGAGGCAGGAACGGTAACGTCCATCACCATCGGCGGCAAAAGCCTGACCGGACGCGAGGTGCGCACCGCACTGGGGCTGCGCTCGGCATGCTTTACAGTGAGCCACGGCACAGAGGGCTTTACCTTTACCGTGACCGGCTACGGGCATGGGGTCGGTATGAGTCAGTACGGTGCCAAGGAGATGGCGGATCGCGGGTTCACCTACGACGAGATCCTGAAGCACTATTATACCGGTGTCACCGTGGCGTGATCCCGCGGCTGTCACCGGCACCCTGGTTGCCGGTGGTGTTGAACAACGAAAGCGCCCCGACGGTGTCGGGGCGCTTTGGTTTTGATGCGATCAGCGGATGAGTGTGCCCATCGTGCCGCAGCCGGCACAGGCGGCATTGGATTCGTCGGTGTCGATATGCATCGCAAGCGCGAACTTTTCGCTGACGCGAACCACCACGTCACCGAAGGTCAGGGCGCGACCGTCGGTCTCGACCTGTACGCTGACAACGTCTTTATCCTGCACGCCGTACTCGGCGGCATCAGCGGGAGTCATGTGGATGTGACGCTTAGCGGCGATGACACCCTCGGTCAGCTCCACTTCACCGCAGGGACCGACCAGCTTGCACGCGCCGGAGCCGGCGATATCGCCTGACTCACGGATGGGCGCGACCACACCGATGGCGCGCGCGTCAGTCAGCGAGATCTCGACCTGCGACGCGGGACGCGTGGGGCCCAGAATGCTGACGCCGGTGAGCGTCTTCTTGGAGCCGACAACGTCTACGCGCTCGGTGCAGGCGTACTGACCGGGCTGAGACAGGTCTTTTTTGTTGGTCAGCTCGTAGCCCTTGCCGAACAGAATATCCAGATCCTCGCGGCTGAGATGGACGTGGCGAGCCGAAGTTTCTACCATGATTTGTTTTGCCATAATGAAAAGCACCTCTTTGTCTTTAATTTTCATTTAAGAGAGTATCACTTTTGACCAGATTTGTCAAGGAAAAGCAAGCCTTCACCGTTGTTTGTGCGAGACGGACAATGATGTTGACCGTTAGGTCAAACGATGCTGTTCTCTCACGGACACAAACACAAAAAATAAAGGGACTGTTTTGACAGTCCCTTTATTTTTTGGCACCCCCAACAGGAATCGAACCTGTAACTGCCCCTTAGGAGGGGGCTGTTATATCCATTTAACTATGAGGGCGTATTGCGGGGCGCTTGGTAAGGGGGCTGTTCATGCGAGCGCCGCGAGCATCAAGGTTCCGGGGACCCATTCAAAATCTTTGATTTTGTCAATGGGTCGGGTTCTTATATCCATTTAACTATGAGGGCGTATTGCGGGGCGTTTGCTTTCCTATTATATAGCACCTGCCGACGGTTGTCAATTCAAGCGGCAAATACTTCCACACACTTTTTTCGACAAAAGGTTGTTTTTTTCGGGTGGAGCGTGTATACTGGATGCATGATAATTTTTTAAGGAAATGGGGAATCCGTGTATGAAACGTGTGGTATCTGCTCTGCTGGTCATCTCGCTATTGATGACCGGACTGAGCGCCTGCTCCAAGCAGCCGGACACGTCCTCCGATACGACCACGACCACGGCCGCTACCACAACGACCGCGCCAACCACCACGACCACCACCGCACCCTCTCAACCGATCGTGGATCCTGTGGAATACAATTACAATCCGCTGACCGGTGTGAACGACCTGAAAAGTGACAGCAACCGCCCGGTGGCGATCATGGTGACGAACGAACCGGGTATCATCGGCAACCAATACGGCATCGACAAGGCGGATTTCTATATGGAGACGGAGGCTGAGGGCTCTGTGCCGCGTATTATGGCTGTGTTCGCCAGTGCGGATCGCATTCCCGCCAAGTTCGGCCCCATCCGCAGCGCGCGCACGCCGTTTATCGCCACCGCCAATGCGTTGGGCGCGGTGTACGTGTATTCCGGTGCGACGACCTACGTCACCAACATCCTCAAGAATATGAAGAACTTTGACCGCATCACCAACACCGATAAGGTGACGCTGTGGCGCGACTCGTATCTTTCGGCCAACGCCAACGTCAGCTGGAACAACCTCATCACCGGCGGCGAGCAGATCGCGGCCCGCATGGAAAAGAACGGTGTATCGATGACCGCCACCAAAACCGCCCCGTTCACTTTTGGTGAAAAGACCGGCGACGTGACCGCTAACACGGTGCAGCTTAAATCCACTGCCAGCACCAACATCACCTTTATCTACGATGCCGAGACCGGTCTGTACGGTAAAAACAACGGCAAAGCCGCCTCTTGCAAGCCGCAGGAATCGTTGGAGGGTAATCAGATCCAGGTGTCCAACGTTCTGGTGCTTTATGCGGAGAAATACGTGGAATCGAAAAATGCCAAGTATACCTGGTACAATTTCCGAACGGGTACCGGTTCGGGTTACATCGTCTCGGGCGGTACGGCGCGTGAGATCAAATTCACCCGCACCGAAAACAGCCTGAGCTTTACCGAGGCGGACGGCACTACCCCGCTGGCGTTTGCGGAGGGCAAGACCTATATGGTGTTGGCCGACAAGAAATTGAGCGAGGATATTTCGTTTTCCTGAGTAATACACAGAGCACCCCGCCGCGAATGCGGCGGGGTGCTGTTTGTCTGTAAAAAGGTGAACGGAACGACATATCAGTCATTCCCTACACCCCACCGCCTATCGGGCAGGTTAAGAGGGCGGGTTTTGACGGCGCTTGAGCGGTTCAATGCTGCCGTCGGGGTTTTGCAGTGAGACGTTGTCCAACGTTCCGATCATATCGGCGCGGATCTCGGCAATGTAGGCGGCGCGGAGGGCTCGACGCTCCTCCTGCTCGGCGGCGGTCAGCTCACGCTCACGCGAGATGCGGGTCAATTCGCTGATGCGCTCTAACTGTTTTTTCTCCATAACTACTCCTTATCCCAACGGGTCTTTGGCGATCTTAGCGGAAGCGCGTGGGTAAGCTGCGGGGGTGTTTTGCACCTTTTTGAACACGAAAATGCGGCGCTCCTGCTGCTCGATACCCTCGCGCGGGTGTTTGGGAAGCAGCAGTTTGTTTACCGCGGCGGTCTTGCCGCCAAGGCGCGCCAGCGCTTTGCCCGCGGCGCGGTGTTCCTCGTCGCTGTCGGGTCCTTTGAGTGCCAAAAATACACCGTCCTGGCGCACAAACGGCAGACAATATTCGAGCAGCACCGGTAGCGCCGCGACGGCGCGGGCGGTAGCCACGTCGAACTGCTCACGAAGCTGAGGCTTGCGACCGCCTTCCTCGGCGCGGGCGTGGATGCGCTGCACCGGAATCTCCAGTTCGTTGCACACCGTCTCCAAAAACACCAAACGCTTATTCAAGCTATCCAACAGGGTGAGCTTAATATCCGGCCGCACGATGGCGAGCGGAATACCGGGAAAGCCCGCACCCGTACCGACGTCGATCAGCGACAGCCCTTGTCTTTCGGGTAGCAGCGGCACGGCGGCTAAGCTGTCCGCAAAATGCTTGACCGTGATCCCAAGCGGGTCGGTAATTGCGGTCAGGTTCATCTTTTGATTCCATTCGACCAACAATTCGGCGTACCGATCCAGCTTGTCGCAGGCTGTGGCATCCAAGGTGACACCGTATTCCGCGGTCAGTTCACACAATAACGACTTGTCGATCACGCCTGCTCCTCCCCTCTGCCGGCCAGCCAAACGATGAGTACCGATACGTCTGCCGGACTGACCCCGCTGATGCGCGATGCCTGACCAATGCTGCGCGGATGGATCTTTTGCAGCTTTTCCTGCGCTTCCAAGCGCAATCCGGTAATAGCGGTATAATCCAGATCCTCCGGCAGCAGCCGATTTTCCAACCGCCGCATTTCTTCAATATCCGCCTGCTGGCGGCGAACGTAGCCTTCGTATTTTACCTCGACCTCGACCTGCTCACGCACCAAGGGATCCAACATCGGTGCGGATACACCGAGGGTGGCGAGCGTTTCGTAGGTGATCTGCGGGCGGCGCAGCAACTCCTCCAGACGGATGCCGGTGACGATCGGCGTTGTACCGGCGTCGGTCAGCACCGCGTTTACCGTTTCCGAGGGCGGCAAAATGGTATCGTGTAACCGTTTGCGTTCAGCTGCTTTTTGCTCCTGACGGTGGCAAAAGCGCTCCCACCGTCCGTCGTCCACCAGACCGACCTCACGACCAATGGGGGTCAAACGCTCGTCCGCGTTGTCCTGACGCAGCACCAAGCGGTATTCCGAGCGCGAGGTCATCATACGGTAGGGATCGGAGCAGCCCTTAGTCACCAGATCGTCGATGAGCGTGCCGATATATCCCGACGCGCGGTCTAGCACCAACGGCTCTTTGCCCTGCACGCGGCGCGCAGCGTTGATACCCGCGACCAAGCCCTGTGCGGCAGCCTCCTCATATCCTGAGCTGCCATTGAACTGTCCCGCACCGTACACGCCGGGCAGCGCTTTGCACGCGAGACTGGCGTCCAACTCGGTGGGGTCGCAGCAATCGTATTCAATGGCGTATGCCGGACGCATCACGCTGACGTTTTCCAAGCCCGGAATGGTGTGCAGGAACTGAAGCTGCACGTCCACTGGCAGCGAGGAGGACAGGCCCTGCAGATACATTTCATCGGTATGCAGGCCGCACGGCTCGATAAACACCTGATGGCGTTCCTTTTCCGCAAAACGGACGATCTTATCCTCAATACTGGGGCAGTAGCGCGGGCCGACGCCGTGGATCTTTCCACCGTACAGCGGGGAACGGTGGAGATTTTCGTGGATAACGCGCTTGGTCTCCTCCGTTGTCCATGTGATGTGGCAATCCACCTGATTTTCCAGAATGCCGCCGGTCTCAAAGGAGAACGGAACGACCGGTTCATCGCCGGGCTGCGGCTCGGTCTTGGTAAAATCGATACTGGAGCGCAGCACCCGCGCGGGAGTGCCGGTCTTAAAGCGGCGCAGGGTCAGCCCCAATGACAAGAGCGACTCGGTGAGCCGCGACGCCGGAAACAGACCGTCCGGACCGCCGTCGTAGGAGACGTCACCGATGAAGATGCGCCCCTGCAGATAGGTGCCGGTGGCGAGAATGACCGTATCGGCCAGATATTGCTCCCCCAGCTGCGTGGTAAGACACCACCGACCGTCGATCGGCTCAAGCGAGACGATCTCCGCCTGACGCAGCTGCAGCCCCGGCTGGGTCTCCAGACGGTGCTTCATATACACGCCGTAGGCGCGGCGGTCGATCTGCGCGCGTAGGGAATGCACCGCCGGCCCTTTGCCGCGGTTAAGCATACGGGATTGCAGGAAGGTGGCGTCCGCCGCCTTACCCATTTCACCGCCGAGCGCGTCGATCTCACGCACCAGATGCCCCTTGGCCGTACCGCCGATGGAGGGGTTGCACGGCATATTGCCGACGGCGTCGAGGTTGATGGTGAATATGACAGCAGAACACCCAAGCCGCGCTGCCGCCAAAGCGGCTTCGATGCCCGCGTGTCCCGCGCCGATGACGGCGACCTGATACTCTCCTGCGTGAAATTTCATACCCGAACTCGTTCCTTTTTGTACGATTATACGCCTATTATACAGCGTCTTTGCCGTGGGGGCAACCGTTTTTTACAAATCCGAACTTTTCACATTTTCTACTGTTGAAATGTGAAAAGATTGGTGGAAAACTTAAAAAACCTTGCTGTAAAGCCGTTTTTCACAGCGATTGATTCACAGTTTCCACGAACTTTTTCACAATTCGGCTAATTTTTAGCACAATTTGTGGGGTTGCAGTGTGTGAAAAATCGTGGTACAATAGCGAGGTATTCCATAAGAAAGGGGGCTGTGCTGTGAAGCTGACGGATGTTTCGGTGATCCGCGACGTGCTTACACGCCACGGGTTTTCGTTTTCCAAGTCACTGGGACAGAATTTTTTGATCAATCCCTCGGTCTGCCCCCGCATGGCGGAGGCTTGTCACCCGGATCTGCCCGACGGCGCGTTTGCTGTACTGGAGATCGGACCGGGACTTGGCGTGCTGACGCGGGAGCTGTCCCGCGTGGCGGCCAAGGTCATCAGCGTGGAGCTGGATCAACGGCTGTTTCCGGTGTTGGAGGAAACGTTGGCTGATTGCGATAACGTGACCGTTGTGCCGGGTGATATTCTAAAACTGGACGTGGGCGCACTGCTGAAGCAACACGCCGACGGTCTGCCGGTAGTGGTGTGTGCCAACCTGCCGTATTACATCACCTCCCCCATTCTCATGGGGTTGCTTGAAAGTCGGGTGCCGTTCCACTGTATCACGGTATTGGTGCAAAAGGAGGCAGCACAGCGGCTGTGTGCCGAGCCGGGTACGCGGGAATGCGGCGCGGTGACACTGGCGGTGCAATATTACGCCGAAGCCGAGATCCTCTTTGCTGTATCCCGCGGAAGCTTTATGCCGGCACCAAACGTGGACAGCAGTGTGATCCGTCTGACACTACGCGGTGAGCCGCCCTGTGAGGTAGCAAACGAGGCACTGTTGTTCCGCTTGATCCGCGCGGCGTTCGGGCAGCGACGCAAAACGTTACCGAATTCGTTGTCGGCGGCGGGGTACGACAAGCCCACGCTGCTGGCGGCATTGGAAACGGTGGGCCTTTCCCCCACCGCCCGCGCCGAGGAACTCACACTGGCACAGTTTGCGGCTCTTGCCGCGGCGTTGGGAGAATAATCACAAGAAAACCGCCGAAGTCGTCGTGTGACTTCGGCGGTCTTTTGTTGTCTTACAGATCGATGCGACCGTACAGGGTGGCGGTCTTTTCGGTCTCGGACTGGGTGCGCTCCGGCGGAGCGTAGTCCTCGGCGATGTTGACCGGATTGGTGCGGGACACGAACTTGCGCACCTCGCGCACCGGACGCTCCGGCTGTGCATCGGAACGGCGCTCACCACGATTGGGGCGGCCACCGTCACGGCGCTCGCCGCGCTGACGCTGCGAACGGGCCGGACGGCTCTTGACCGGGTTGTCCTCAGACGGAGCGATGACCACATGACGGTTGGGATCACTGCCAACGCTGTACGAGGTCGCGCCCTCCACCTTCTGCACCGCGGTGTGGATGATGCGACGCTCATAAGGATTCATCGGCTCCAGTGAGGTGTTTCTGCCGTTCTTGGCCGCCTGAATGGCCGCCTTACGCGCCAGACCGGACAGCGTCTTTTCACGCTTTTCGCGGTAGTTACCGATATTGATGGAAATGCGCTGGTACGAACCGCCGACGCGGTTGGCCACCAGACTGGTGAGGTACTGCAGGGCATCCAGCGTGTCGCCGCGGCGACCGATGATGAAGCCGAGATCCTCGCCCTCCAGAGACAGCGTGCAATGGCCGTCCTTTTCCTTGACGGTAATGGTCACTTCCGGGACACCCATCTTTGCCAGTACGTCCTCCAGAAACGCTACAGCCGCTTTGGCTGCGTCCTTTTCACGCACGGTGGCACGGATCTTGGCCGGCGTTCCGCCGAACAGACCCAACGTTTTCTTTTGCGGCTCCTGCAGCACCTCGACGATCAGTTCGTCAGCGGAGACCTGCAGTTCCTCGGCGGCAAGCTCCACGGCCTTTTCGACCGATTCCGCCTCTTTAATGAGTTCTTTCTGCACGATACTTTATCCTTTCTCGACGGATCATTCTTCCGTTTTCTCTTCTTCGGTCACAGCGGGCGCTTCTTCGGCAGGTGCCTCTTCCTTTGGCGCCGGCTCCTTTTTAGGTGCGCTCTTGGCCTTTTTCTTCTGGCCGCCCTGATTTTCTTCCTTGAGTTGCTGAGCAAGCTCGCGCTGCTCACGCGCACGGGCTTCTGCCAGACGTTTTTTGTCCTCCTGCTTTTGACGACGGCGCTCCTCATATTCGATCTCCGCCTGCGCACGGATCTTGGCAGGGTTGTAGATGAGGTTGAGGATAAACGTCTGCAACAAAGCGATCAGATTGGAGCTGATCCAGTACAGACCGACAGCACCCGGCACGGAGAACGCGATAAACAGCGACATAGCGGGCATCATACCCAGCATCATCACGTTGGTGCAGCCTTGGCCCTGCTGCTGTGCGCTGTTCAACTGCTTCTGATAGTGCATCGACAACAGGCTGGACAGCATCGCCGTGATACCCGAAATGAGCGGGATCAGCCACAAAATATTCGGCAGGAGCGTTCCCTTCCACGGCTGCTCCAGCATATTCATATTGCCAAGTTGAAAATCCTTTTCAAATTCAACCAACTCGTTGTAATACGTTTCGGCTTTTTTGGTGTCGTAGCCTTCCAGCTTACTGATCTCTTCGATCACGTCGTCCTTATAGCTGTCGATATTCTGCAGGACGCGCAGCTCGCGGTAGTAGTTGCCCTCCGCAAAATCTTTTTTGTTCAGCTCACCCTCGCCGGTCATGGCGGTAACAGACGCATTGACGACCTCCTCGGGAACGCTTGTCAGGTGCGTGATGGGCGAATAGATCGCCGAAATGATACCGAACAAAACGACCATCTGCACGATCATCGGCAAGCAACCGCCGGTCATGCTGACACCGTGCTTTTCGTACAGCGCCATCTGCTTTTCCTGCAGCTTTTTGGGGTCTTTGGCATATTTTTTCTGCAAACGCTCCAGACGCGGCGCCAGACGCGCACGGTCAGCCTGGCTCTTCTGCGTTTTCAGCGACAGCGGAAACAACAGAAGGCGGATCAGAAACGTGAACAGGAAGATCGCAACAAAATAGTTTTTGACGAGATCGTAGACGAGCCCCAGAATAAATCCGAGAGGTCCTCCCAGAAAACCAAAAATTTCCATAATGCCTCCTAATTAGGTTTATTTTTTACCTGCTTCGGGCTTTTCCGGAACAGGATCATACCCATGCCCACCCCAAGGATGACAGCGGCAAAGACGTTTGATTGCCAAAAAGCCACCCTTGCAAGCTCCGAACCGCTCAATTGCCTGGATCGCATAGGAGGAACACGTGGGAACGAACCGGCAGGTAGGCGGAAAATGCGGAGAGATGTGTTTTTGATAGCCGCGGATAAGCCAAATCAAGACGCGTTTCATTTCAGAAGCCCCGCTTTTTTAAGCTGCTGCTGCATCACGCCGTACAGCGCGGTGCTGGTCGTGCGGGACGTAGCCGCACGCGCGACAAATACCAGATCCCATCCGCCGGTCAATTGCGGATGTATCTGGCGATATGCTTCCCGTATAATACGGCGGCAACGGTTGCGCTGAACGGCCTTGCCCACCTTTTTACCGGTGGTGATACCAAGGCGCGGTATTCCTACCTTACTCTTGCGGACATACAGGATCAGCAGCGGATGCACAAAGACCTTGCCACGATAATACGCGGTACGGAATTCCTTGTTCAGTTTCAGTGTGCATAACTTTGCCATACGCTTATTCCTCTGGCTATAAAAAAAAGCCACACAAGGTGGCCCTTTTTAATAGGTGAGACGTTTTCTACCTTT
>JAZNKN010000055.1:0-7867 GCA_045578625.1 Acutalibacteraceae bacterium
GCCGCACCAGGTCGCCCAAAAATCCACCAATACGGGTACGGGTGACTGGAATACCTCGGCTTCAAAATTCTGCTCGGTCAATACGATCTCCGCCATAACGAACCTTCCTCTCAGTCCTTGGATTTGTAATACAGCATACAGTGGCAAAAGCCCTCATACTCAGGGTCGCGGATCTGCTCCCGAAATTCGCGACACATACACTTGTTTTCCTCGGTACGCTCCCGACGGCAGGGGCAATAGCCGCCGGTCTGCTCCAGACCCTCCTTGACAACGCGGACGATCTCCTCGTCCGGATTCAACGTGATCTTCAACGCTATCGCCTCCTTTGAAAATAGTATACCACATCCTCCGATGAATGAAAACCTCTTTTTTGTAATTTTAAGGCTTGTACAAACAAAAAAAGCGTGCTATACTTTCTTATATATTGTCTGAAATCTGGAGGACGGTTTATGTCAACGAACAAAGAACTTGCCAAAACATACGAACCTCGGGACGTAGAAGACCGCATCTACCAATTCTGGGTAGACGGCGGTTGGTTCCACGCTGAGCCCGATCCCGATAAAACGCCGTATACCATCGTCATCCCGCCCCCGAACATCACGGGACAGCTGCACATGGGTCACGCACTGGACAACACGCTGCAGGATATCCTCATCCGTTTTAAGCGGATGCAGGGCTTTGCGACGCTGTGGCTGCCCGGCACCGACCACGCGTCCATCGCCACCGAGGCGAAGGTGGTGGGGGCCATGCGCAAGGAAGGCCTAACCAAGGATATGCTGGGTCGTGACGGTTTTCTGGAGCGCGCCTGGGCGTGGAAAAACCAATACGGCAACCGCATCGTCAGCCAGCTGAAAAAGCTTGGCTCGAGCTGTGACTGGGAGCGCGAGCGCTTCACGATGGACGAGGGCTGCTCCAAGGCGGTGCGCGAGGTGTTCGTACGCCTGTACGAGGAGGGCCTCATCTACCGCGGCAACCGTATGGTCAACTGGTGTCCGCATTGCCACACCTCCATCTCCGACGCCGAGGTGGAATACGAGGAGCGCGACGGTCACTTCTGGCACCTGCTGTACACCGTCAAGGAGACCGGCGAGCAGCTGGAGCTGGCTACCACACGTCCCGAAACGATGTTGGGCGATACCGCCGTTGCCATCAACGCTGAGGATCCGCGCTATGCGCATCTGCACGGCTGCCACGTCATTCTGCCGTTGGTCGGCCGCGAGCTGCCCATCGTCTGCGACGAGCACGCCGATATGACCAAGGGTACCGGCGTGGTGAAGATCACTCCGGCGCACGATCCCAACGACTTTGAGGTCGGCCGCCGCCACGATCTGCCGCTGATCCGTGTGTTTACCTACGACGGTCTGATGACCGGTGCTGCCGACAAGGCTGCTGCCGACGAGCTGCGCGCTTCCGGTAAGGCTGCCGCAGACGAGCCGGAGGTGCTGGATTGCGGTAAGTATGCCGGTATGACCACCGCCGAAGCCCGCCGCGCCATTCTGGAGGATCTGGAAGCCGGCGGTTATCTGAAGGAGACCGAAGATCACCGTCACGACGTCGGCACCTGCTACCGCTGCCACTCCACCATCGAGCCGATGGTGTCCAAACAGTGTTTCGTCAAGATGGAGCCTCTCGCCGGTCCTGCGATAGAATCGGTGGAAAAGGGCGAGATCCGCTTTGTGCCGGAACGCTTCACCAAGAACTATATGAACTGGATGCGCGGCACGCGTGACTGGTGCATTTCCCGTCAGCTGTGGTGGGGTCACCAGATCCCGGCGTGGTACTGCGATGCGTGCGGCGCTACCGTCGTTTCCAAAGAAGATCCCACCGCTTGCCCGCACTGCGGCGGCAAGCTGACCCAGGATCCCGACACGCTGGATACCTGGTTCTCCTCCGCTCTGTGGCCGTTCAGCACGATGGGCTGGCCGGACGATACGGAGGACCTCCGGTACTTCTACCCCACCAACACGTTGGTGACGGGCTATGATATCATCGGCTTCTGGGTCAGCCGTATGATCTTCTCAGGTCTCGCCTACACCGGCAAGGCACCGTTCCAGACGGTGCTGATCCACGGTCTGGTGCGCGACTCGCAGGGCCGTAAGATGTCCAAGTCACTCGGCAACGGCATCGATCCGCTCGAGATCATCGACCAGTACGGCGCGGACGCGCTGCGCTTTATGCTGGCAACCGGCAACAGCCCCGGAAACGATATGCGCTTCATGAACGACAAGGTGGAAGCGTCGCGTAACTTTGCCAATAAACTGTGGAACGCCGCGCGTTTCATCCTGATGAATATCGGCGACAACGACGTGCCGCTGACGCTGCCCGACGAGCTGACGTTGGAGGACAAGTGGATCGTCTCGCGCTTCAACACTCTGGTGCAGGCTGTCACCGAAAATCTGGATAAGTTTGAACTGGGTATCGCCGTGCAGAAGCTGTACGATTTCATTTGGGACAACTTCTGCGACTGGTACATCGAGCTGTGCAAGGCACGTCTGCAGGGCGAAAACGCCGGCGCGGCGCGTCAGGTGCTGGTGTACGTGATGACCGGTATGCTGCGTCTGCTGCATCCGTTTATGCCGTTTGTCACCGAGGAGATCTGGCAGTCGCTGCCGCACAAGGGCGACGCGCTGATGATCGCTCCGTGGCCGGTGTACGATGCCGCGCTGTCCTTCCCTGAGGAGGAGAAGGAGATGGAGCGCATCATGGAAGCCATCGGTGCGATCCGTAACCGCCGCGGCGAGATGAACGTCCCGCCGTCCCGCAAGGCTCAGGTGTTTGTGGAGACCGCGTTTGCCGCGACCTTTGAAAAGGGTGTGCCGTTCATTCTGCGTCTTGCCTCCGCTTCGGAGGTACAGGTCGGTGCCGCCTTTGATCTCCCCGGTGCTGTCAGCATCGTAACCGCCGACGCCACCATCAAGATCCCGCTGGACGATCTGGTGGACAAGGCAGCGGAGCGTGCGCGCCTGCAGAAGGAAAAGGACAACGTACAAAAGCAGCTTGACGGCGTGAATGTGCGCCTGTCCAACCCCGCCTTCACCGATAAGGCGCCCGCCAACGTCGTGCAGACCGCCCGCGATCAAGCGGCTCGTCTGCAGGAAAAGCTGGCGCTGTTGGAGCAGAGCCTGGCACAGCTGCAGTAAGGAGCATCGTGATGCGTTACTGCGTGGAGTATGAGATCCTCTCGCACGATACCGGTCACAACGGCGAGGTGCATCCCTCAGCCATCTGCCGCTATTTTCAGGAGGCTGCCGACGGCCAGATGCGCGCCGACGGCCCCACCTACCGCGAACTCATCGCGCAGGGCTACTCGTTTGTGCTGAGCCGTCTGAACGTCACGGTGCATCGTACCCTGCGCGCGTACGACAAGGTAACGGTACAGACCTGGGCGTACGATCCGCCGCGCGGCGTATCGTTTGAGAGATATTATCAAATGTACCGCGGCGACGAGCTGGTGGCCGAGGCCGCCAGCGTGTGGGCGCTGCTCAACCTGAACACCGCGACGCTGTGTCGCGTGGGTGAGGTCACGCTGCACTACGGTACCGACGAGCCTCTCCCCCTCTCCTGCCGTTTCCGTATGCCGACGATGGAGCTGGAGGACGCGGGCATCCGTACCGTGCGATATTCCGACGTAGACATCAACAACCACATGAACAACACCCGCTATGCGGATATGCTGTGTGATTTCCTGCCGGAGATCGATCGGCTGCATATCACCGGTGTGCAGATCCATTACGTAGCGGAAGCACCGCTGGGCGACACGCTCACCGTGCGCCGCGCCATGACCGAGGAGGACGGGCATCCGGTCTTCTGGTTTGAGACGTTGCGCGGCGACGGCAGCTGCAACGTTCGCGCACGGATCGATGCGGAGTATTTGGAATAATAACATACAAACAGCGAGCAGGTTCGATCGAACCTGCTCGCTGTTTATGATGACATCCGAACAATACGCATCTCTTTGCCAAGTTTAGCGCAATAGTCAATAGTAAACTTCGTTCCACGCGACTTGCCATCCCAAAAAACGAGCACCACATCGGCATATTCGACAATTTGCATATTGCGTCGCAAAGGAGCGGCTCTACCATACTGAGAATATGCAGGGAAAAACTCTTTCAACGGAATTCCATTGGCAATAGCATAATTCTGAGCGCAAGCATCAACACCCTTTGCTCCACCGGAAACAATCTCTGTCACTTGTTCCGGTAAATACTCCTCAAGATTAGAAATATTCAAATTTCGTGAACCGACAATCGCAACTTTCATATTACACCCCTAAATTTATTGCGTCACTTTTATGTCATTATACCACCATTTTGGTTTTGACGCAATAATTACATTATAATGACGACATATTGAAGAAAAAATAATGTCATTGGGGTGTAAAAATGAAAGATAATTTCTTGCGTTATACCTTACGAGTTGATCGCACGTTATTTCAAAAATTTCGTTATATTGCAGAATCCAAAGGCCGTTCTGCCAACAGAGAGATCGAGCAGTATCTCAAACGATGTGTTTCGACCTATGAGAAAGAAAACGGTGAGATCGCGTTGGATGACAACTGATATGTAAACAGCGAGCAGGTTCAGTCGAGCCTGCTCGCTGTTTTTGTTACGCTGTGATGATGAATTTACCCTGTGCGCGGCGTTTGCCTCCCGCGAGGATCGCGGGAAGCTCTTTCAGCTCTCGGTAGCGTACACCATCCAACTTGCGTCGATCTCCCCCGAGGCGATCAGGTCAATGGCGCGCTTTGGGGTATAGGGGTTGGCAAACCATGTTTTGAGCGTATTTGCAATATAATTGACAAAAAACGCAATGGAAATAAACGGCATGATTCTCTATCATTAAAGGCAGAAAACCGTAAGTAAACGGAGGGAAAACAATGCGCAAGATCGGTGTTGCAGATTACGGCATGAACGTCTGGTACGGCGGCTTCATGGACTATGAGCAGCGGATGCAGGACCTCAAGGCCATCGGCTACGACGGCATTGAGCGTCTGACCCCCATTGACGCCGCGGATGCGCTGAACAAGGCAACCACGCTGGCGAAGCTGGGTATGGATTTTGCTACGGTGCTGGCTCCGTCGTTGGAACTCAAGGTGCAGTGGACGGCCGCGTTCAAAAAGGAGTACATCTGGACGGACGTGCAGGCCAACCATTCGCAGGATTCACTGGACACCTACTGCCGCCGTGTCAACTATCTGGCCGCGGCTTGCAAAAAGTACGGTATCAAGACGGCGGTACACAACCATCTCGGCTGCATCGTCGAGACTCAAGAACAGCTTGAGATATTCCTGGAGAAATGCCCGGACGCCGGTCTCGTGTTCGACGTGGGTCACATGGCGGTCGCCGGCGGTAACGTGCGCGAGATCATGGACAAGTACTATGATCGCATCGTTGCCATCCACCTGAAGGAGTGGGTGTCGACCGATCCCGATGCGAAGGATTGGTGGGATCGCGGCTACTTCTGCGGTCTGAAGCAGGGCAACTTCCCTGTCGATAACGAATACGTAGTGAAAACGGCCGTGGAAAAGGGCTACGACAAGTGGATCTTTATTGAGCATGATACGCATCTGCGCGAGCCGCTGGAGGATCTCGCAGAAAGCCGTGCAATTTTGAGAGAGTGGGGTGTGTAACGTATGAAACCGATTAAACTGGGTATGGTTGGTCTGGGTCGTGCCGGTAACGGTATGCACCTGCCGGAGCTGGAAGGCAAAGACGAAATGTTCCAGATCTGCGCCGTGTGCGATCTGATCGAGGAGCGACGCAACCGCGTTGCGGAGAAGTTCGGTGCGAAGGCGTATGCCACCATCGAAGAACTTATTGCCGATCCGGAAGTCGAGATCGTGGATATCGCGACCCGCTCCTGCGATCACTACAGGCACGCTTGCATAGCGCTGGAGGCCGGCAAGAGCGTGTTCCTGGAGAAGCCCATCTGCACCAACTATGAGGATGCCAAGGCGCTGATGGAACTGGCCGACAGCCTGCCCGACGTCAAGCTGTACATCCGCCACAACCGTCGCTGGGAAGCCAAGTTCGAAAAAGCAATGGAGATCTGCGATTCCGGTATCATCGGTAACGTGTACGAAGTCAAGCTGACCCGTAACGGCTTTATTACCCGCAACGACTGGCAGACCCTCAACGCCTATGGCGGCGGCCAGCTGCTCAACTGGGGTCCGCATATCATTGACCACGCGCTGAATTTCGCGGGCGGCGACTACACCGACATTTACGCCGAGACCCGTCAGATCCTCGCCAGCGGCGACTGCGAAGACCACATCAAGCTGCTGATGACCGGTATCAACGGTCGTATCATCGATATGGAGATCAGCTCCGGTTGCGCGACCCGCCAGCACGAGATCATGGCGTACGGCGACCGCGGTATCCTATACGATACCGGTGTGGAGAACACTCAGCTTGAGTGGCGCTACGTCAAGCCCGAGCAGGAGATCCCGCGTTTTCCTGCGAGCGGAGCAACCCCCGGCACCGATTCCAACTTCAAGAAGGCTCCCGACATCGAGTGGCTCTATGGCGGTGCGTTCGTTGATGTCTGCGGTGAGCGTCTGGACGAGACGTGGATCGCGATGTATGAGGACTATCGCCTCGGCAAGCCCTATCGCATCAAGCACAGTGAAGCGCTGAAGGTCGTCGAAGTCATCAGCAAGATCAAGGAGATCATAGCTGCCAAGAAGGCGAAATAAGGTATACTACACACAAGCGCCCCGACCGTGTTGGTCGGGGCGCTGTTTTATTCTTCCATCTGGCGGCCGAGAAACGCGGCGGCGACCTGCGCGAGCTTCTGGTCGCTATCAGTCGGCGGCGTGCCGTTTTCGTCGCACAGGATGCACACGCAGCCGGTGATATCACCCGCCGCCAAGATGGGTACCATCACGCCGATGAGGCGGTCCTTGCCCTCAGCGACAAACAGCCGCGCACCGCTTTTCGCGGTCACGACCTGCCGTTCCTCCATCGCCTGCTCCAGTTGCGGCGACAAGCGCCGCTCCAAATACTCTTTTTTGGACTCGCCCGCAACGGCAATGACGTGATCGCGGTCACAGATCAGCACCGGTAGATCGCACGCACGCGACATCACGTCAGCGTACTGCGTGGCAAACGTCCCCATCTCCCCCACCGGTGAATATTTTTTGAACACGACCTCCTCGTTCGGGCCGGTAAAGATCTCCAGCGGGTCACCATCCCGAATCCGCATCGTGCGGCGGATCTCTTTGGGGATGACAACTCTACCAAGGTCGTCTATGCGACGTACAATACCTGTTGCCTTCATATATTTACTCCTTTTCTCTACTCTAAAATGTGCCGAAAACCCAGTATTTATGCGGGTTTTCGGGATTTGTTGGTTTACTCAAATTACACCTCGCCTGAGCCATTTTTACCTCTTTTTTCGTTTGTCCCAGTTGGACATAAGGGGTTAGAGGACTTGGGTCGAGTTGTTGTTTTTGTTCTTTGTTAGTATCACACTTTTTGTAGAAATTATGAGTAGAATTTCCAATTGTTTTTTTAAATCGATATATAAAAAGGGCGATGACTTTTTCGAGTCACCACCCTTACAATGAATCTTTGCTTTTTATCTTTCCTTTAATATGTTTGATCCCTTTCACATCTCACGGTTACCCGCTGTTCGCCACCCTTGGTACAAGTGAACAATGTGAAATCCCAACCACCTGACTGCATATCCGATACTGCGGTTCCATCTAAGGTTGTAATTTCACAAACCTCATATAGATGCGACTTCCCGTAAGCATCAATAAATTCAACTTCATCGCCAATTATCAGTTTATTTAATGAACCAAAATGGCTTTTATAATTGTGTGCGGCAATTATAATATCATTTGTATCAACGCTTCCTGTGTATC
>JAZNKN010000056.1:0-19471 GCA_045578625.1 Acutalibacteraceae bacterium
TGGTGGATAAGGGCCAGATCACGTCTGAGCAGGCCAAAACCCATCCGCAAAAGCATTTCCTGACACGGGCGTTGGGTGTTGAGTCGGAGATGGAAAGCGCCTTTACACGGGTGACCTTCCCCGAGAACGGCACGTTGCTGATCTGCACCGACGGTCTTTCCAATCTGGTGGCCGCGGAAATGATCCAGTCGCTGGTACGTACGTTCTCCTTTACCGACATTCCCATGAAACTGATTACCACCGCCAATCTTGCCGGCGGAAGTGACAACATTACGGTTGTTGTGATCACAAAAAACTAAGGACGCAGGAGGATTATCATGGATAAGTACATCGGAAAACGTCTGGATGGCCGATATGAGATCAAAGAAATCATCGGCGTCGGCGGTATGGCGTATGTATATAAGGCATACGACAACATTGATGATCGCATCGTGGCTGTTAAGATCCTCAAGGAAGAGTATCTGGCAAACGACGAATTCACCCGCCGTTTTAAGAATGAATCCAAGGCGATCGCGATCTTGTCCCATCCTAACATCGTCAAGGTGTACGATGTTAGTTTCGGTGACCGGATGCAGTATATCGTTATGGAATATATCGACGGTATCACGCTGAAAGAGTACATCGATCAGCAGAAGGATTTCAAGTGGAAGGAAGCCGTACATTTCACTGTGCAGATCCTGCGTGCGCTGCAGCACGCCCACGATAAAGGTATCGTCCACCGTGATATCAAGCCGCAGAACATCATGCTGCTGCCGGACGGCACCATCAAGGTGACGGACTTCGGTATTGCGCGGTTCTCGCGTCAGGATATCCGTACCACCCGTGCGACCGACAAGGCGATCGGCTCGGTGCATTACATCAGTCCGGAGCAGGCGCGCGGCGAGATCACCGACGAGAAGGCGGATATCTATTCCGTCGGTGTTATGCTGTACGAGATGCTGGCCGGTCAGCTGCCGTTTGAGGCGGAGAGCGCCGTGTCGGTAGCGATCATGCAGCTGCAGTCGGAGGCAAAGCCGCCCCGTGAGATCAACCCCAACATCCCCGAGGGCTTGGAGGATATCACGGTCAAGGCGATGCAGAAGGACCCCTCCAAGCGGTATCAGTCCGCGGCGGAGATGCTGTATGACTTCGACGAATTCAAGAAAAACCCCAGCATTCACTTTGAATATAAGTATTTTGTGGATGAGAGCCCCACGCGTTATATGGAGACTATCTCCCGCGTAAAGGGCGAGGACGCGGCACCTCCGGTGTCTCACGGCTATACCGAGGAGGAAGAGGAGAAGCGTCCGTTCCCGATCATTCCGGTCCTCAGCGCGGTTGCAGCAGCGTTCGTTGTCGTAGCGCTGGTGGTCGTCGTGATGCTGTTCCTCAACAAGTTTGGTGGAGGCGGAGACGGCAAGGGTAGCGGTAACATCACCGTGCCGAATTTTGTGGGTATGACGGTGGAGCAGATCGCCAATAACCCCGAGTATCTGGAAGCCTTCAAGTTTAACGAGTACGAATATGAGTACAGCGATACCTATGCCAAGGACATTGTGATTAAGCAGAGCCTGGAGGCCGGTACCTCGGTCAAAAAGGGTGTGCGTGAGATCACGTTGACGGTCAGCCGCGGTATCCGTATGGAGCCGGTTCCGGACGTCATCGGTCTGCACCGTGACGATGCGAAGGCGAAGCTGGAAAGCGCCGGTTTTGTAACGACCTATCGGCTGGAGCAGAGCGACGAGGTGGAAGAGGGCTACGTGATCGCGCTGGATCCCGGCGATGCGACGCTGAAGTACGGGGCTACGATCCAGATGGTGGTCAGCAACGGCGACTCGCCGCTGGAGGATATCAAGGTTCCGGATGTCACCAACATGGATCTAAAGAAAGCGATCAAGAAACTGCAGGAGGAAGGCTTCCTGTCTGATGTAGAGTTGACCGAGGACGGTCTGGCGGCCTTTGCAGCCACGCACGTGACGTATGTGTTCAGCGACCTGCCGAAGGATATGGTCGTGTCCCAGAACCCGATCGACGTGGAGGTGCCGGTGGATACGCCCATCACCTTTGAGGTCTCCAACGGCTATCAGGCGATCGAATTTGACGTTCCGCTGCCGCAGCGTACGTTCTCCATCGATATCAAAGTGTACGTTTCCGGCTCGGTCGTCGATGAAAAATTCGATATTCTGCCCGGTGCGGCGGTGAATTACCCCGCAAAGATCGAGCAGGAAAAGGAACTGTATCTGGTGACGATCCACGTGCGTAAGCACGGCGTCGGTGACTACCAGCAGTATGCGGAGTACATGGTCAACGCCATGGAAGGCAGCATCACGCAGATGAATATCGATCCGGATATCCTTTGGGAGTATGAGCAGTCGCTGCCTGACGATCCCTCCGCCGGTACAGACGATCCGTCCACCGGCACGGACGATCCCTCCGCCGGTACAGACGATCCGGCCACCGGCACGGACGATCCCTCCACCGGCACGGACGATCCCTCCACCGGCACGGACGCCCCCTCCACCGGCACGGATACTCCGTCCACGGATTCGGACAACGCGGCAACGCAGGAATAACATATACGTATGACAATGCTACATGAAGGATTGATCTTACAAGGCATCGGCGGTTTCTATTACGTGGAGACCGCCGATGCGGTCTATGAGTGCAAGGCGCGCGGTACGTTCCGACGCGAGGGCATCACGCCGGTGGCGGGAGATCGCGTGGAGATCGCGGTGCAGGAGGACGGCGCGACCGGTACGCTGCAGAGCATCTTGCCGCGGCGCAACGTGTTGGTGCGGCCGCCGGTTGCCAATCTGGATCAGCTGGCAGTCATCGCCTCGATCGCTGAACCGGCACCGCATCCGATGCTGTTGGATAAGCTAATCGCCATTGCTGAGGAAAATGACATTGAGCCGCTGCTGGTCATCACCAAGTCCGATCTGCAGGATACTGCGGCGCTAGAAGAAACCTATCGTTTGGCGGGTATTCCGGTGTTTACGGTGACGGTGACGCGACCGGAAACGGCGCAGCCTCTGCGTGAGCAGCTGGCGGGACGCATTACGGCGTTTGCCGGCAACTCCGGTGTCGGGAAATCCAGCCTGCTCAACGTGATCGAGCCGCGGTTTCAGCGTGAGACCGGCGAGATCAGCCAAAAGCTTGGTCGAGGACGGCATACCACGCGTTCGGCGCAACTGTTCCCGCTGCCGTTCGGCGGGTATCTGGCAGACACTGCGGGCTTTTCGGCGTTGGATATGGAACGGATCCATCCCATCGATAAGGAGCGTCTGGAGGATTGCTTCCGCGAGTTTCGGCCGTTGTTTGGGCAGTGTCGGTTTACCGGTTGTTCCCACGTACACGAGCCGGACTGTGCAGTAAAGGAAGCGGTACAGCGCGGTGAGATCGCGCAGACGCGGTATGAAAGCTATTGCGCGATGTATGCGCAGGCAGAACAACGAAAAAGTTGGGAATCCAAATAACAGGACGGTAAAAACAGTGGCGTTTTGCGCCGCTGTTTTTTCTTTTCACCATTCGGCGCTTCGGGAATATGCTGATAATACAGACGCGACAGTGCGGGAAGGATGAGGCGTGTGAGACGGAAACGGTGCAATAAGGGTGGCTGCTATGCGGCGTTCGGAGCAGGGCTGTTGGTAGCCCTTTTATTTCCCACGCGGTTTATTCTGATCCTTGCCGCGGCCGCGCTGGTACTTACCGGCATCTCATTGCTGCGATGCTGAAAACCGGCAGAGGAGGAGCTTGTATGCAGATCGTTGTTGTGAAGAGTCCGAAGTTTTTGGGTGGTATTCTGCGGCAGTTGTTCCGGATCAAAAAAGAAAAAGAGGCGGCATAAGCCGCGCCGAGCGGGAGACGCGTGTCTCTCGCTCTTTTTTGTCATAACCGATGTGAGCGGGGCATATAGTGCCATAGAAATGTTAAAAGGAGAGAGATGAATGGAGCTTCAAGCGATCTGCAAGCGGATCGGGACGGTCGCAACCGTCTTTGACGATTTTGACGAGCGGCCGGTCGACTGCGATTTCATGCTGCCGGATTATTTGCCGGATATTACGGCGGTACTCAAATGTATGATGAAACCGGTGGTGCAATCCCACCAGATCAGCGGCGACCGCGTCATGGCAGACGGTACGGTGTATCTGCAGCTGCTGTATCTGGATGAGGAGCGGCGCTGCGTACACAGCTACGAGCATACGCAGCCGTTCACCTCCTCGTTTACCGTCAAGGATCTCAAGAGCAGTGATGCCACTCGTCTGTCTGCGCGGGCAAATTATATCAATTGTCGGGCGACCGGACCGCGGCGTGTGGACGTTCACGGTGCGTTTAGCGTGGGACTGACAGTGATGACCGAGGGCGGCAGTGAGGCGGTAACGGCGGTGAACTGCGAGGGCTTGTTTACCCGCGGTTGTCCGGTATCGACTTCGGTTATGGCGGGTCAAGCGGAAAAGACGGTATCGCTCAACGAGGTGGTGGATCTGGGGACGGCACCGGCAGTGGTGCTGCTGCGCAATCAGGCTGTCGCGACCGTCACCGAATGCCGCCAGATGCCGGAGAAAGCGGTCATCAAGGGGAACGTGCTGTTGGAAAGTGTGTACGTGACCGATGCACAAGCGGGTACGGTCTGTCGGGTCAGTAACAGCATTCCGTTCAGCCAGATCTTGGACGTGGACGGTCTTACGGAGGAACAGTTGTGTGATTGTCGCGTGCAGGTGGTGCAGTGCGATGCGCGGCTGATGCAGGATCCCGGTGGGGAGAACCGCCTGCTGTCGGTGGCGATCAAGCTGGCGGTCACGCTGGAATGCTACCGTACCGAGACAAACGACGTGCTGACGGATGCGTATCATACCGCGTGTTCCCTCAAGACCGAGATGGGACGGTTGGAGACTTGCCAGATCGCGTTTGTGCGGACGGATGAGATGACGGTGGCACTGTCGCAGGAGCTGCCGGACAGCGATATCGCCGAGATCGTCGATCTGTGGTGTGAGCCGGCGGCGGCGACGTGTCGTGAGTCCTCCGAGGTCACAGTGATGAGCGGTGAGCTGCTTATCTGTATGATCGCCCGCGACAAGGACGGTGTGCTGTCGTATTACGAGCGAACAGCGGAGTACGAGATGGAGCTTCCCGAGACGTGTGAGCAAATGACGGCGGAGGTCACGCCGTTGGAGACGACCTATACCCAAGGCGTCGCACAGGTGGAGTTGCGCGTGCGGATGGCGGTGCGGCGTATCGGTATGCGTCCGCAGAGTCAGCTTGTTATCACGCAGCTGGAGCCGGACGAGGGAACACCGTGTGTCCGCGATGATCTTCTGGACGGCTGTTGCCTGAAGGTGTGCTTTGCCGCTGCCGGTGAGTCTGTCTGGGAGTTGGCGCGCCGCGAGCGCACCTCGCCCGAGGCGCTGAAAGCCGAAAACGGCTTGACCGGTGAAGTGCTGGAAAAGGACACGATGTTGCTTATCCCGATGCGATAATTTCCCGCAAAAGCCCCCTCTCGCAGGAGAAGGGGCTTTTTGCCGATTTTACTTGTCTAACCGTCGTGCGGTGTGCTATACTGATAGACGGATTGATACGGGAGGTATCGCGTATGAAGTTTTCGGATATGGTATATCAGCGTCCCGATCCGGACGAGATAAAAGCACAGCTGGATGCACTGACACAGCGGCTGACAGAGGCTACCGATTACGTTGCTGCCAAAGCGGTGTTCTTGGAGCGCGAGGCGTTGGTGCGGCAGGTGACGACTGCGCAAACGTTGGTCAGCATCCGTCATTCCATTGACACGCGGGATGCGTTTTACGATGAGGAAATGAAGTTCTGGAACGCCGTAGCACCCGAGCTGCAGGAGTACGAGCAGCGGTGGACGGCGGCGATGCTGTCGTCGGCTTTCCGTCCGCAATTTGAAGCGGAATACGGCGAGGTGTATTTCGTCAACGCGGAATTGGAGCTCAAGAGCTTCGATCCGGCGATCATTCCCGAGCTGCAGGAGGAAAACGACCTCACGCAGGCGTATGAAAAGCTGTTGGCCTCGGCGCGGATCCCCTTTGAGGAGGGGACGTATACCATTTCGCAGATGACACCGTTCAAGACCGATGCGGACGATGTACGGCGATTGGCGGCGTGGAAGGCCGAGGGTGCGTGGTACAAGGCGCATCAGACCGAGCTGGACGATATTTACGATCGTCTGGTGCACCTCCGTGATGCGATGGGGAAGAAGCTCGGGTACGATGGCTACACCACGCTGGGTTATTACCGTATGAACAGAAATTGCTACACCAAAGCAGACATCGAAGCGTTCCGTGCGGCGGTGGTTAAATATCTGGTGCCGGTGGCAGACGGCATTTACCGTGCGCAGGCACAGCGATTGGGAAAGGCGTATCCGCTCAGCTTTGCCGACGCGGCGCTGAAGTTCCGCTCCGGCAATCCCAGACCCTGCGGCACGTCCGACGATATTCTGGCGCAGGGCAAGCGCTTTTACGAGGAACTGTCGCCCGAGACCGGCGCGTTTTTCAACGCGATGCTGGACGGCGATCTGCTCGACGTGCTGTCTACCGAGGGGAAAGCGGGCGGTGGCTATTGTACCGAGATCGCCGCGTATCAGGTGCCGTTTATCTTTGCCAATTTCAACGGCACGCAGGGTGACATTGAGGTGGTGACGCACGAGGCGGGTCACGCCTTTGCTTACTGGATGAACCGCGACCGTGTCCCGATGGAGACCGCATGGCCGGGGATGGAGGGCTGTGAGGTCCATTCCATGTCGATGGAATTCTTCGCCTGGCCGTGGGCAGAGGGCTTTTTCGGTGCGGATACGCGCAAATTCCTGTACAGTCATTTGGTAGGCGCGGTGACGTTCATTCCGTATGGCACGATGGTGGATCACTTCCAGCATATCGTTTATGAAAAGCCGGAGATGACGTCGGCGCAGCGTCACGAGACGTGGCGGGAGTTGCTGGGCGTGTATATGCCGTGGATGCGGTTGGACGGTGATATTCCGTTCTACGCAGACGGCGAGGGCTGGCAGCGGCAGCATCATATCTACTCCAGTCCGTTCTACTATATCGATTACTGCCTGGCGCAAACGGTGGCGCTGCAGTTTTGGGCGCGTATTCAGGAGGATCCGAAGGCCGCTTGGGAATGCTATATGCGGTACACCGAGCAGGGTGGTAGCCGCGTATTCACCGAGCTGCTGCGTCACGCCGATCTGGATACGCCGTTTGAGGAGACCTGCCTGCGCGGCGTGTGCGAGAAAGCGACCCAGTGGCTGGCGGCGTTTGACCTGACCGGAATCGTCTGATTTTACCTCATATTTTGACAAACGTCTGTATCCTCCGATACAGACGTTTTTTGTGCATTTCTCACGGAAAAGACGGATTGCTTCTTGACAGGATAGGGGAAAATAAGGTATAATTTTACTGGCCTATTGGCTATGAGAAAACTTTATCCTGCTCGGTCGGTGCCGGGTGGGTGGCAGTCCGGTTTTCTTGTTGTTTGGAATACGCTCTCCCCATGAAGCGATGCGGAGAGTTTTTAATTGCGGTACAACAGCACACCTCGCCATAGCTTTGGCGGGGAGGACTGCCTCATACAGTGAAATGATATGTTGACAACGAAACATTAGGAGGTGTTCGTCCCGTGCTGTATTATGTATTGACCGGCGTCGGCAGCCTGTTGGTAGGCGGTGCCGCGGCCGGTGTGGTAGCGTTCCGTTCTGGTATTTCCCATCGGAAAAAGACCGCTGAGGCCGCCATCGGCTCTGCCGAAGCAGAAGCCGAGCGCATCATCAAGGATGCAAAAAGTCAGGCAGAATCCAAGAAAAAGGAGACCCTGCTTGAGGCGAAGGATGAGATCCATCGTCTGCGCAACGAGTCTGAGCGCGAGCTGAAAGAGCGGCGCAACGAAGTGATGCGTCAGGAGCGCCGTATCCAGCAGAAGGAAGAGTCGCTGGATCACAAGATCGAGAATTACGAAGCCAAGGAGGAAGCGATCGCCAAGAAGCAAAAGGAGATCGATTCCCGCCTGCAGGATGTCGAGGACATCAAGCGTGGTCAGTTCGAAATGCTGGAGCGTATTTCCGGCTTCACCGTCGAGCAGGCCAAGGATTATCTGCTGAAGAGCCTGTCCGATGAGCTGACTCACGAAAAAGCCCTCAAGATCAACGAGTACGAAACGCAGCTGAAGGAAGAAGTCGATCAGCGTGCCCGTAACCTGATCTCCCACGCGATCCAGCGTGTGGCTGCCGACCAGGTGTCGGAGACCACCGTGTCGGTCGTGCCGCTGCCCAACGATGAAATGAAGGGCCGCATCATCGGTCGTGAAGGCCGCAACATCCGTATGATCGAGACGCTGACCGGCGTGGATCTTATCATTGATGATACCCCCGAAGCGATCACCCTGTCCGGTTTTGATCCGGTTCGCCGTGAGATCGCCCGTATCGCGCTGGAGCGCCTGATCTCCGACGGCCGTATCCATCCCGCTCGCATTGAGGAAATGGTGGAGAAGGCCCGCCGCGAGGTGGAAGCCACCATTAAGTCCGAGGGTGAGCGCGCGATCCTGGAGACCGGTCTGCGCGGTATCCATCCGGAGATCGTTCGTCTGCTCGGCCGTCTGCGTTATCGCACCAGTTACGGCCAGAACGTGCTGAACCACTCCATGGAGGTTGCGTTCCTGTCCGGTATTATGGCCAGCGAGTTGGGTCTGGATCCCGAGATCGCTCGCCGTGCCGGCTTGTTGCACGATATCGGTAAGTCCGTCGATCACGAGATCGAAGGCTCACACATCGAGATCGGTGTGGATATCGCCCGCAAGTATAAGGAAAGCGAAGCGGTGGTGCACGCGATCCACGCGCACCACGGTGACGTGGAGGCCACCACCATCGTTGCTTGCCTGGTGCAGGCAGCCGACGCTATCTCGGCAGCTCGCCCGGGTGCGCGCCGCGAGAATCTGGAGAACTACATCAAGCGTCTGGAGAAGCTGGAGGAGGTCGCCAACGAGTTTGAGGGCGTCGAGCGCTCCTTTGCCATTCAGGCCGGTCGTGAGATCCGCATCATTGTGCGTCCCGAGGTCGTCAGCGACGACAAGATGGCGCTGCTTGCGCACGAGATCGCCAAGAAGATCGAGGATAACCTGGATTATCCCGGTCAGATCAAGGTCAATCTCATCCGCGAGAACCGTGCGGTGGATTACGCGAAGTAATAGTTACCAATGCAAACGACGGTGTCCCGCTTGGCGGGACACCGTTTGTACTACTCCCGGAAAGGACGGTCGTTATGAACATTCTGTGTGTCGGTGATGTGGTCGGCTCGGCCGGCTGCCGTCATTTGGAGCAGGTATTGCCGGCGATCAAACGGCAGTATGCTGTGGACGTATGCATCGTCAACGGCGAAAATTCCGCCGATGGCAACGGCATTCTTCCTGCGTCTGCCAGGTCGCTGTTTCAGTTTGGTGCGGATGTGGTAACGACCGGCAACCATGTGTTTCACCGCCGCGAGATCTACGACGTGTTGGACGAGAAAAACGGCATTGTCCGTCCGGCTAATTTCCCGCGTACCGCGCCGGGTACCGGTGTGTTTGTGGTGGACAAGGGACGGTATCAGGTGGCGGTCATCAACCTGATGGGGCAGGTGTATATGGACACGCTGGCTTGCCCGTTTGAAACGTTGGATGCGCTGCTGTCCGATCCGTCGCTGCCGCGCTGCCGCATTGTAGATTTCCACGCCGAGGCAACGGCAGAGAAAAAGGCGCTGGCGTATTATGCCGACGGTCGCGTTACCGCTGTGGTGGGAACGCACACGCACGTACAGACCGCGGATGAGCAGATCCTGCCGAACGGCACGGGCTTTATCAGCGATATTGGTATGACCGGCCCGATACAGTCGGTATTGGGCATCCGCCCCGAACTGGCGGTGGAGAAAATGCGTGGCAAGCTGCCGGTGCGTTTTGCCGTGGCGGAGGGGCCGTGTCGCATGGATGCGGTGCTGCTTTCGGTGGATCCCGCCAGTGGGAAGACCACCGCTATCGAGCGGTTGGGTATTGTGTAAAACATCTTGCGTTTTTGCGCAAAAAATGGTACACTATATGTAGATATACGGTTGCGTATGTTTCGGTCGTTTTCGGTCACACTAGTTTCCGGAGGCGATACGATGTCACACGAAAAGCCAACACCCGAAGTCAGCGAGGACAAGCGTCCGGCGCAGGTGCTGCAGCAGGATCTTAAGGACGTTGTGGAAAACGGTTCGGTCACGACCAACGACGGAAAGCACGTGATCCACTGCCTGACGATCATCGGGCAGATCGAGGGGCATTACGCCCTGCCCGGCGATAACAAAACCACCAAGTACGAGCACGTACTGCCGCAACTGGTGGCGATCGAGGAGAGTCGCGATATTCAAGGTCTGCTCATCCTGCTGAACACCGTTGGCGGCGACATTGAGGCCGGTCTGGCGCTGGCGGAGCTGATCTCGGGTATGACTAAGCCGACAGTATCGTTGGTGTTGGGCGGTGGGCATTCCATCGGTGTGCCGTTGGCGGTTTCGGCGAAGCGGTCATTTATCGCTCCATCCGCTACCATGACGATCCATCCGGTACGGATCAACGGCTTGGTGCTTGGTGTGCCGCAGGCGTTTTTGCATTTTCAGCGTATGCAGGAGCGCATCATCCGCTTTGTCACGGAGCATTCCCGCATTACGCACGATACCTTCTCAAGACTGTGTATGAACACGGACGAGATGGCGACCGATATGGGCAGCGTGCTAGACGGACAAGCCGCCGTGGAGACCGGATTGATCGACCGACTGGGTTCCTTGTCCGACGCGTTGGCAACGCTGCACGAAATGATCGATCAAAGATAGTTTATATGCCGCGTTTTGCGGTATTACATAGGAGAGGTGGGTCACCGGGTGGCTCAAAAACGACGGAGTACAAAAAAGAAAACGAGCACGTCTGCCAAGGGCGGTGCCAAGCACGGCAAGCGCAGTGCGTCCGGCACGAACGCCAACCGACAGACCAAGGCGATCGTGCTGTTTGCGGTAGCGATCCTGATGTTCTGTCTGGCGATCATCCCGTCCGGCAGTCTATGGGGCTCGCTGCGCGGTATGCTGCTGGGCTTCTTTGGCTTGGGCGCGTATATCGTGCCGTTTTTGGTGGGGTATATTGCGGTTATCCGCGCGATGGAAAAGCCCTCCGACAGCGCCAAGGCTCGCGTGTGGCAGTTTATCTTTTTGCTGCTGATGCTGAGCACGACGGTGCAGATCTTTATGCAAACGGCGGTCGGTATGTCGTACGATCAGGCCTTGCTTGCCGCTTACCGCGCGGGTGCTGTTCCCAGCGGTGCGGGTGCGTTCGGCACGCTGCTCGGTTACTGGCTGGAGATCTGGTTTACCGATGTCGGTGCCAAGGTCATCATTATTTTGCTGCTGTTTGTTTTTTTCATGATCGTGACCGGCACCACCATCATTTCACTGCTGAAAACGCTGTGGAAGCCGGTACATAAGACGAAGGAAACGCTGGGTACGGTGGTAGAGACCGGCTTCCAGCGCAAGCGCAAAGAACCCAAGATCGACGTGGAACTGGATGGCTACGAGGAACCCGAAAAGGAAGAAAAACCGGAGCCGGAACCTGTCAAAGAAGAAGAGAAAGAGGATACTGCGGCGGCGTTTGGCAAGGTTGCTGCCGGCGTGGCAGAGGTGGACGATGCCTCACCGCGTGTGGATGAGCTGATGCAGCCCGCGCAGGAAGAGCCTGCGGAAGAACCGATCGAGGTCGAACCGGAGATTGAGGTCGAGCCGGAAGAGGAGAGCGCGCCGGAGGACAAGCCCGAGGCCAAGCCGGTGGAGTACCGTTTCCCGCCGCTGTCGCTGCTGAACGAATCCAAGGCCGCCGATAACGCGGCTGCTGCCAAGGAGCAGAATTCCACCGCCGAGCTGCTGGTGCAGACGCTCAAGGAATTTGGCGTTAACGCCAAGGTGATCGACGTGTCCCGCGGCCCGACCGTTACGCGGTATGAGCTGCAGCCCAGTGCGGGCGTGAAGATCAGCCGCATCACCGGTCTGGCGGATGATATTGCGTTGCGTCTGGCGACGACCGGCGTGCGTATTGAAGCCCCCATCCCGAACAAGGCGGCGGTGGGTATCGAAGTCCCCAACCGCGTGTTTGGCTCGGTTGGTCTGCGTGAATTGATCGACTCCCGCGAATTCTCGTCCGCCGAAAGCAAGTTGACGGTGGCGCTCGGCAAGGATATTGCCGGTAAGATCGTGCTGGCGGATCTGGCGAAGATGCCCCACCTGCTGATCGCCGGTACGACCGGTTCGGGTAAGTCGGTGTGCACCAACTCCATGATCCAGAGCGTGCTGTTCCGCGCGCGTCCGGACGAAGTGCGTATGCTGCTTATCGACCCCAAGCAGGTCGAGTTCGGCATTTACAACGGCATTCCGCATCTGTTGACGCCGGTGGTTACCGATCCGCGCAAAGCGGCCGGTGCGCTTGGCTGGGCGGTCAATGAGATGATGCGCCGTTATCAATTGTTCTCTGCTAACAACGTGCGTGATATTTCTGCCTACAACGAGGCGGCGCGCAACAACGAAACGATGGAGCGCCTGCCGCAGGTGCTGATCATTATCGATGAGCTGGCTGACCTGATGATGGTCGCCGCCAACGCCGTGGAAAGCAATATCTGCCGTTTGGCGCAGATGGCGCGTGCGGCGGGTATGCATCTGGTCATCGCTACACAGCGTCCGTCGGTTGACGTTATCACCGGCCTGATCAAGGCCAACATCCCGTCGCGTCTGGCGTTGACCGTGGCTTCCGCGGTTGACTCCCGTACCATTCTGGACACCGGCGGCGCCGAAAAGCTGCTCGGCAAGGGCGATATGCTGTTTATGCCGGTCGGCTTTGCCAAGCCGATGCGTGTGCAGGGTTGCTTTGTCGGCAACCGTGAGGTGGAAGCGGTAGTGGATTTCCTCAAGTCTACCGAGTCGCAGCAGTATGACGAAGCGGTCGAGCAGGAGATCATCCGTTTGGCACAAACGGCGGAGAAGAGCAGCAGCCGCGGCAACGATGCCGATGACGACGAGGGCGGCAACAGCGGTGGCGATGAAATGCTGCCGCAGGCGATCGAGGTCGTCGTGGAGGCCGGTATGGCATCCACCTCGCTGCTGCAGCGCAAGCTGCGCCTTGGTTACGCACGTGCCGGTCGCATTATTGACGAGATGGAAAACCGCGGCATTATCGGTCCGCACGAGGGCAGCAAGCCGCGTCAAGTGTTGATTACGCGTCAGCAGTGGTTGGAAATGAATATGACCCGCCCAGATGACGAAGACTAACGTGTGATGGCAAAGCGTAAGTCTGCACAGCGTTCGTGGCGTCGTCTCCTTCGCCGCTGTTTGATCGTGCTTGCGGCACTGCTCTTGTCTGTCAGCTTGCTTATCACGGCAAGCGACGTGTGGCACTGGGGCATTTTGCCAACGTGGCACGAGTTGTACGTTGCCGTCGGGCTTGAGAAACCGGCCGTGTCGGCGAACGAGCTGCGGGTGACGTTTTTGAATGTCGGCAACGCCGATTGCATTTTGATCCAAAGCGGTACGCAAGCGGCTTTGGTCGATGCCGGTACGTATGAGGATAGCGATGCGACAGTATCCGCACTGCGCCGTGCCGGTGTGGAACGCTTAGATCACGTTATCGCCACCCATACCGATTCCGATCACATCGGCGGTATGGCGAAGGTGATCCGGGAACTGGAGATCGGCACGGTGCTGATACCGTATATGCCGGAGGATACCGTCGTTAGCACACGCGTGTATGCGGCGATGATGTCTGCCATGGAGGATAAGGGAATACAGCCGACACAAGCACGTTACGGCTTGACCTATGCCATCGGCGGTGCGGAGCTCAAGGTCATCAGCGGTCGTCGTTTGTACGGCGAAAGCAACGATCAGTCGATCGTTTGTCGGGTGACCTTCGGTGACAACGCCTTTCTGCTGATGGGCGATGCGAGTGCTGAGGTGGAGCGGTATCTGATGCTTGACGGTGCTGAGCTGAGTGCGGACGTTATCAAGATCGGACATCACGGCAGCGGTACGTCGAGCGATCCCGGCTTTATCAGCGAGGTCGATCCGGACTACGCGGTGATCACCTGCGGCGTGGACAATTACGCGGGTCATCCGCACGAGGATACGCTGCAGACACTTCAGAAAAACGACGTTGCCGTCTATCGCACCGATCATCACGGCGATATCGTGTTCACCGGCAACGGCAGCACGTTGTCGGTGACGACCGAATGGTAGGAACGTTCCTGCCAACCCGTTTTGTAGATCAACAGACACCCGATGGTGCTTCTGTGGTCGATATAGCGCGATCCCAAAAGGAACGCGTATACCGTGCTTGTCGTAACCAACGGCAACGCGATAAAAAGAAAGGATGGTTACACATGAAAAAGGTATTGGCTATTTTTGCGGGTCTGGTTGCTGTTGGCGGTGCGCTGTGGGTCGTTATGCGCAAGCTCAAGGAGCGCCAGCTGCTGATGACCGAGGAATTCGACGATGAGGAGACCATCGTGATCGAGGACGAAGAGGGTGCCGAGGAGACCGCTGCCAAAAAGGAAGCTACCGAAGAATGATGGAAGAAACTCTGTCCCGCACAGCCGCGTTGCTGGGTGAGGATGGCGTACGGCGGTTGACGGACAGCCGCGTAGCGGTGTTCGGTATCGGCGGTGTCGGTGGTCACGTCGCGGAAGCGTTGGCGCGCAGCGGCATCGGCACGCTTGACTTGTTTGATAACGACACGGTATCGCTGTCCAATATCAACCGCCAGATCGTTGCGTTGCACAGCACCGTCGGTCGGTACAAGACCGAGGTGATGGCTGAACGCATCCGCGATATTCGTCCTCAGACGACGGTGCATGAGCATCGCTGCTTTTTCCGGCCGGAAAATGCGGATGAGTACGATTTTACGGTATACGATTTTGTGGTGGACGCGGTGGATACCGTGGCCGCTAAGCTCGCTATTGCCGAAAAGGCGCAGGCGGCGGGTGTACCGGTCATCAGCTGTATGGGAACAGGAAACAAACTGGACCCGTCACAGCTGCAGCTGACCGATATTGCCAAAACGTCGGTGTGTCCGCTGGCGCGTGTGATGCGTCGCGAGTTGCGGGCGCGGGGGATCAACCACCTGCGTGTGCTGTACTCCACCGAACCGGTGCAGCCGCACCGTGAGACCGTTACCGAGAACAAGGGCGCGCATCCCGCACCGGGAAGTACCGCCTTTGTGCCGTCGGTCGCGGGGCTGATGATCGCCGGCGAGGTCGTGCGAACGTTGGCACAAGCTGAATAAACAACAACCACCGCCCGCCGCAACTTGCGGCAGGCGGTGGTTTGTGTTATACGGTCTCTTAGCAGCCGCAGCCGTCCTCGCCCTTGGGCGGGAAGAACTCGTCTACCGGGAAGCACATCTTCTTGAAGATATCGCAGGGGTTTTCGGTGTTGGGGCAGCATTCCTTAGCCGGCATACAGAAGTCGTAGATGGGCATCAGCATCTGCACGTTGCGGATGAGCTGCACGATGGTGAAAATACCCAGCGAGACCAGCACCAGCTTGTCGCAGTTCTCCACAAAGTTGCCGCCATACTCCTCGCACACGCATGCGGGGATGCAGGACGAGGCGCAATCGCACTTGCAGCCGCAATCGCAGCGCTCGACCAGACGCGCCGACAGCACGACCGGCTCGGCGACCTGCACGGTGCAGCGCGGCATATTGCGGGTGGGCATCTCCTGATGCCGATCACATTTTTCGGGGGTGAATTCACTGGTAAACACCTTGACGTTGCCTTCGCTGCCGAACAGAATGACCTTCTTCTGGAAGATCGCCACCCCGCGTACCACGCAGCAGCCGGTACCGTGTCCGGAATAGACCTCCAGCGTCACCCCGAAGAAGAAGGTGATGTCGCAGGAGTAGTAGCCGCGGTTAAAGGGAAGCGCTTCCACGTCGATGTAGGTGTTGATAACTTCCGCCTTTTTGGCGCGGATGCTGACGGCGTGGTCAATGATCATCTGATCCCGTTCGGTAAAGAACAGGCGCAGATCTTCCAGGCAGTCCTTGTCGGAGCAGCTATCATAGACGCGGCCGGCATCCACACAAACGGCTTCTTTACAACCGTTGTTTGACGCATATCTGTTGTTATCCGCCATAAAAAGATCCTCCTATGTCACATGATGGGGCGCTGCCGTGAGACAGAACCCTTCACTGCCATCTTATGACATAGGAGGTGATTTGTGCTTAGAGTTTGGTCAGTTTGGCGAAGGTCGCCATGATTTTTTTGGTGCCGACCTGATCGAAGTGGATGGTCAGCAGCAGGTCGTTGCCCATCGGCTGCACCTTTTCGATGCGACCGATGCCAAACGTTTTATGGCTGACGGTGTCTCCGGCCTGCCAGTTACCGGCGGCAGAGGCTTTCGGCGCGGCCGGTTTGGAAACCGAGATCCCGCCGCCGCGCGCTTCGTCGCCGGTTCGGGCGCGATAGGTCGAGGAGGGCACGCTGGGCGCGCTCTTTTCGGAGGCGAAGCTGCGGTGATAGCCGACGCTTCCCCCGCCGCCAAAGCTGCTTCTGCCGAAGCCGCCGTAGGCGGGAGACTGCTCGTGCACATCCAACAGTGCGGAGGGCATTTCCTGCAAGAAGCGCGAAGGACGGTTGCGGGTGGTGGAGCCGTACAGCATACGGCTGCGTGCGCAGGTGATATACAGCTCTCGCTTGGCGCGGGTCAGTGCCACGTAACACAGACGGCGATCCTCCTCCAGCTCATCGGGACGGAACATCGTTTGCATACCGGGGAAGATGCCGTCCTCAAAGCCGGGCAAAAACACCACGGGAAATTCCAGGCCCTTGGCGGCGTGCATCGTCATCAGCACCAACGCATCCGCGCCGGCATCGTAGTTGTCAACGTCGGTCATTAACGCATTTTCTTCCAGGAAGCCGGAGAGCTGCGGCAGATCCTCCTCGCTGTTTTCCTCAAAATTGCGGATAGAGGAAGCTAATTCGTTTAGATTACCGACACGCTCCTCCTCGGGGGCGCCGGCCAACTGCCACATAGCCAGATAACCGGTCTTTTCCAACATCTCCATATATAGCAGATGCAGCGAAATGCTGCCGTCCTGCGCTTTATCGCGCAGCTCGTCCATCATACGGATAAAGGGGAGGATGTGCGAGGCGGCACGGCTGAGCGCGGCGTATTCGTCGGCGTGGGACAGCACCTGATACAGCGAGATGCCCTGCTCGTCGGCAATGGCCGCTGCCTTGTCCAGCGTGGTATCGCCGATGCCGCGCTTGGGTTCGTTGATAATGCGCCGCAGGCTGACGCTGTCATCCGGATTGTTGATGACACGCAGATAGGCGATCGCATCGCGCACCTCCTTGGTGTCGTTGAAGCGGTGACCGCCCAGAATACGGTAGGGGATGCCGCTCTTAATGAGTGAACGCTCAATGGCGTTGGACTGTGCGTTGGCGCGGTACAGCACCGCCATATCGCGGTAGCGGCCGCCTTCAGCGACCTTATCCAGTACCGTTCGGGCAATGAAACGGCCTTCCTCGTCCTCGTTATCCAACGTGTGGAATTGCAGCAGCTCACCCTTGCCGTTTTCCGTCCACAGCGTCTTGGGCTTGCGGTTTTTGTTCTTGGCGATGACCGCGTTGGCGGCATCCAGAATGTTCTGCGTGGAGCGATAGTTTTGCTCCAGACGGATCACAGTGCAGGGGGCGAATTGCTCTTCAAAGCTCAATATGTTCTCGATCGTCGCGCCACGGAATTTGTAAATACTCTGATCGTCATCACCGACGACGCAGAGGTTGCGACTCTTTTGCGCCAGCAGGCTGACGAAGCGATACTGCGCGTGGTTGGTATCTTGATACTCGTCGATCATCAGATAACGGAAGCGGTTCTGGTACTTTTGCAGGACGTCCGGCTCGGTCTCGAACAGCTCCACGGTGCGGATCAACAGATCGTCAAAATCCATTGCGTCGGCTTCTTTCAGCCGCTTTTGGTACATCCGGTAGCAGTCGGCCACCTTTTTCAGACGGAAGTCGCTGCCGGCCTGTACGGTGTATTCCTCGGGGGATAGCAGGCTGTCCTTGGCGCGGCTGATCTCGCTGAGGATCGCTTTGTGACCCAGTACGCGCTCCTCGATGCCGAGCGACTTCATACATTCCTTCATCAGGCGGCGGCTGTCGTCGGTGTCGTAGATGGTGAAATGGGAGGAGTAGCCGAGCACACCACCGTCCTGCCGCAGTACCCGCGCACAGAACGAGTGAAAAGTGCCGGCCATGACCTGACGGCCCTCGTCACCCAGCATCGCTTCCAGACGGTCCTTCAGTTCACCGGCAGCCTTGTTGGTAAAGGTGATGGCGAGAATACGCCACGCCGGGCAGGGATCGACCGCGCACAGTGCGTCGAGACCGCCGTCGGCAGGCAACTCGCCGTCGGCATAACGGCGCAGCGTATCCACCGCACTGTCCGCAAGGAACGGCGGGATCTCGCTACTGTGATAAGCGTTGCCGAAGCGCACCAGATTAGCGATGCGGTTGACCAGAACGGTGGTCTTGCCGCTGCCGGCACCGGCCAAAATGAGCAGCGGGCCTTCCGTTTGAAACACCGCTTCGCGCTGCGGGGCGTTCATACGGGAAAATACGCGCTCCAACGCACGGCGGCGCAGAGACAGATATAACGGCGTATCGATAGCCATACGGTATTCCTCCAAAAAAGGGCGGGGAACGTTGATTCCCCGCCCTTATCAAGCATAGGTTAACTTAGCCAAACAGCGTGAGCAGCACACCTGCCGCAACTGCTGAGCCGATAACACCGGCCACATTCGGGCCCATGGCGTGCATCAGCAGGAAGTTGCTGGGGTTCTCCTTCTGGCCTTCCTTCTGCGCCACACGCGCGGCCATCGGCACGGCGGAGACACCGGCCGAGCCGATCAGCGGATTGACCTTGCCGCCGCTGACGAGATACATGACCTTACCCAGCAGTACGCCGCCGGCGGTGCCCATGGAAAAGGCGATGAGGCCGAGGCAGATGATGAGCAGCGTTTTGGGCTGCAGGAAGGTGTTGGCGTTGGCCGTAGCGCCCACGGTGACGCCCAGTACGATGGTGATGATGTTCATCAATTCATTCTGAGCCGTCTTGTTCAGGCGTTCCACCACACCGCTTTCGCGGAACAGGTTACCCATCATCAGCATACCGATGAGGGGAGCGGCACTGGGAAGCAGCAGCACGCAGACGGCGGTAACGAAGATGGGGAAGAGGATCTTCTCGGTCTTGGACACCGTGCGGAGCTGTGTCATCACCACGGAGCGCTCTTTCTTGGTGGTGAGGGCGCGCATGATCGGGGGTTGAATGATGGGGACGAGCGCCATATACGAATACGCTGCCACCGCGATGGCACCCAACAGATGGGGGGCCAGCTTGGAGGTAAGGTAGATGGCGGTCGGTCCGTCCGCACCGCCGATGATAGCG